>DAOVIK010000007.1 GCA_030673735.1 Anaerolineae bacterium | reverse complement strand
TTTGTGATATTTTCCACGAAATGTCTTGTGACATAATTCACTAGGTACTCGGACGTATGTCTTGAAGCCCCCAGTTCCTGCCTGTTCGCCTTCAATTCCCGCCATGAATCCTGGCACAATTGCGCAAAACACCATATACGCAACCAGCGCTCCTCCCCTAAATTGCACTTATTGCAATCGGCGCTTCCTGGATACACAGGACCGTCAGCACAGGGAAAACCGCGGCATACAACAAATCGCTCACAAACGGGACAACTTACCGACGAAAAGATGACTTTCCCCACTGACGGAAACTGACGTGCCCAGCCATCCTATAGACAATTGCCAGAAGTACCCAGGAGCAGATTCTGCATGGGCGATGATCGACCGGCAGAAGTTGATTTTCGCGTTCTCACAATATTTCAAGGACAGTGGGGACAGCGCATAAGCGAAAGCATTCAACAACATGCGCCACAGGATTGGAGCGTGGAAAGCTGGACCGCGCCGCGAATCCTTCCTCCCATTATCGATGACCCGCAGGATTTCCTACCGGAATCCTTCCCACCTGCGGATCTTGTATTGGCCCTGGGAGACGTACCGGGCTTAGCGCAGCTCGTGCCGGACATCGTCCGCCTAAGTGGGGCACGTGCCGCAATAGCGCCCATTGACCGCAACGAGTCTCTTCCTGCAGGATTGGCGCGCCAGCTCAAGCAGTGGCTCGACGACATGGGGATACCCTCGGTGTTCCCCAAGCCCTTTTGCTCCTTGAGCGAGACAAGCTACAATCGCAAACCAAAGGATACTGGCTACGATGATCCTTTGATCCGGCGCTTCGCTGAGCACTTTGGCAAGCCCAACTTGCGCATCGAAGTGGTGGAAGGGAAGATCGAGAAAGTCGAGGTCTTGCGCGATGCCGCGTGCGGTTGCACGCGCTATGTTGCCGAACGCTTGATCGGCACGGCTGTGGATGAATCCGTAGACGAAGCCGGCATGCTTCACCACCACTACCCATGCCTGGCAAGCATGAACAAGGATCAAGACTATCTGGACACGTTGATGCACGTTTCGGGCAACATACTCCAGGATGTTCTGAAAGACGAAGTGCGAGGCCATCTCTCCCCGGTTCCATATCTTCGCCCGCACGGACTCTCGGAAGACGAAGAGAAGGAGGAACAACAGACCGATGACTGATGGCAAGCAGTGATCGCCATAAGTTATGCGGTCCAACTCATTCGGTGCTGAAACTCCCATAGCGCCCGTGTCACAAGCATAATGTTCTCCCTATACCGCTGCTCCATTTGAGTCAGCCAATCCGGAGAACGGCAAGATCCGGCCCAAGAGCTTGCAGGCCAAACGCACGGATAGAGCCAAGGAGTTCGCTACCAAAAGCAAGGAGAAGGTTACATGGCAGCAGAGAAGAAAAAGAAGGGACGAACCCCCGAAGAGAGCTCCATCGATCCCGCAGCCCAGGAAATGCTGGTTCGCGCCGAGGAATTAGGCTTGGAAACGGCTTTCAGCCGAGCCGATAATATGAAGCCATGCCCTATCGGCGCCAAGGGTCAGTGCTGCAAGATTTGCTTCATGGGACCGTGCCGCCTGACCAAGGATGGCATGACCGGCGTTTGCGGCGCCACGATCGAAACCATCACCGCACGCAATTTCGCCCGTGCCGTGGCAGCAGGAGCAGCCTCCCACTCGGATCACGGTCGAGATGTAGCGTTCACCCTCCTGGCCACAGGGAAGGGCGAAGCCCAAGGCTACCAAATCCGCGATCCTGGCAAACTCCGCAGGCTGGCTGAGGAGCTGGGTGTTTCCACGGCCGATCGCACCAACGAGGAAATCGCGGTGGATGTGGCAGAAATCTGCATTGCTCAGTTTGGCCAACAGAAGGGCGAGTTGGCGATGGCACAGCGCGCTCCTGAGACGCGCAAGGAAATCTGGCGCAAGCTTGGCCTTATGCCGCGCGGTATCGACCGCGAGGTAGTGGACATCCTGCATCGCACACACATGGGTGACGATCAGGATGCTGAGCACATTCTCGACGCCGCACTGCGCGCAGGACTGTCCGACGGTTGGGGTGGATCCATGATCGCCACCGACCTGTCTGACATCCTCTTCGGGACACCCTCGCCAATATTGGGAGAAGTGAACCTCGGCGTACTCAAGGATGACGAGGTCAACATCATCGTGCATGGGCACGAACCAACGCTTTCGCAGATGATCCTGGTTGCCTGCAGCGAGCCCGACTTGCTCAAGTACGCGGAGGAGAAGGGTGCCAAAGGCATCAACCTGGCGGGTATCTGCTGCACAAGCAACGAGACACTGGTCCGTCAGGGTGTGGCTTCGGCCGGCAACTTCCTGCATCAGGAGCTGGCAATCATCACCGGAGCTGTCGACGCCATGGTGGTCGATGTGCAGTGCATCATGCAGGCGCTTCCCCAATTGGCAAAGAATTTCCACACCGAAGTGATCACCACCTCTCCCAAGGTGAAGATCACCGACGCCACCCACATGGAGTTCGACGAGCACAGCGCTTTTGATATCGCCAAGCAGATCGTGCGCAAGGCAATCGACAACTTCCCCAACCGCGGTAAGGTACAGATTCCGGACGTCAAGTCCGACGTAGTGCCCGGCTTCTCACATGAGTACATCAACTACATGCTCGGTGGAACCTACCGCGGCTCCTTCCGGCCCTTGAATGATGCCATCATGTCGGGGCGCATTCGCGGCGTGGTAGCCGATGTGGGCTGCAACAACCCACGCATGCAGCAGGACTTCCAACACGACTACCTGGTGCGCGAGCTCCTCAAGCAAGATGTTCTGGTTGTGCAGACAGGCTGCGGCGCCATCGCCAGCGGCAAGTATGGCTTCCTGCTCGGAGAGGCACTGGAATTGGCCGGACCTGGGCTGCGAGAAATCTGCGAAGCCACGGGCATGCCGCCGGTGCTCCACATGGGTTCCTGCGTCGATAATTCCCGCATTCTCACGGTGCTTACCCAAGTCGTAGAAGAGGGCGGGCTGGGAGAAGACATCAGTGAAGTCCCGGCCGTGGGCATTGCCCCTGAGTGGATGAGCGAGAAAGCGCTGGCCATTGCCAGCTATTGCGCCGCCTCCGGTGCATACGTGATCCTGGGGATCACCGACCCGATTGAGGCAAGCAACACTGTGACGGAAATAATGAGCAAGGGGTGGGAAGAACGCGTCGGCGGCAAGATCGAGTTTGTGATCGAGGAAGAGGAGATGCTGCGCCGCATTCTGGAGCACATCGACAAGAAGCGCGCCGCGCTTGGTCTTCCCGAGTATGATCCCACAAAATTCGGCCAGAGTGGCGATAAGCGCATGAATGAGCTGCTAGAGCTCAAGCCCGAGGAACGTGCGGAAGCGCTCTACGGCCAACCAGCAAGCGACTAGCCTGCTGAAGAATTAGGACGAAGGAGATACGCAAATGTCACGATATATCGCTACGCATGCCATACGAGGGGCCAATGCGATCGTCCAAGAGGCCGAGGAGTTGCTCGAGCGCACGCTGAAGGAAAAGGGCCCGGATACCGCAGTTGCCTTTCCGAACACCGCCTACTACTTGCCTTTCATTCTGGGCATGACGGGAACCGAAATCAGCAAGATCGGCGAGTTGCCACCAATTCTGGAGCACGCCAAGAAGCTTCTTTCCCCGGTGCCCACTGACAGCCGCTGGCTCCCGTATCTTGGTGAGACACTTGACTGCGGCATGGCGACGCTCTTCGCTGAAGAGATCATCATGGCGCTCAAGTTCGTCACTGGCGAACAGCCGGAAAAGCTTCCCGGCCTTCAGCTTGCCGGAAGCACTTCCTTCACCAGCCCGGATAACGGCGGCGGCCCAAACGGGAACGGCTACCTGAATGGCCCCATCGACGACATCCAGCTCCGCTCTTGGGGCATCCAGCTTGTCGATGGACGTATGCCTGGTTTCGCCGCCATCGTTGGCGCAGCCAAGTCAAACGAGGTTGCGGTCAAGATTGTGCGTGAACTTCAGCGCCGCAGCATCCTCACCTTCTTGATTGGCAGCTCCAACGGAAAGAGCATCATCCATCAGTTGATGGAGGAAGGGGTCGAACTAGGATACGACACCTTCACGGTACCCTTTGGAACCGACACAGAGTCGGCCATCTATCCCCTCGGATTCGCAACCCGCTCGGCACTCACCTTTGGCGGCATGAAGGGCGGTCAAGCGAAGGAAATCCTGCGATACAACAAGGAGCGCGTTTTTGCCTTTGTGCTTGCCCTGGGAGAGGTGGATGACTTGAAATACGCCACCGCGGCCGGAGCGATCAACTTCGGTTTCCCGGTTATCGCAGATACCGTGATTCCCGAAATCCTACCTACCGGCGTCACGACCTATGAGCACGTGATCTCCATGCCTTTCAACGAAATCGAAGGTGCGGATGATCTCGAGCGCGCCGAGAAGCTTGTTCAGAAGTGCATCGAAATTCGCGGCGTGAAGGTCACGATTGCCGAAGTACCGGTGCCCGTTCCCTACGGATCAGCTTTCGAAGGCGAAGTCGTCCGCAGGGCAGATATGCGCGTCGAATTCGGCGGCAAGAACAGCCGCGCTGTCGAGTACTTGTTCATGGATGAGATGGACAACGTCGACGACGGCAAGATCGAGCTCATCGGCCCGGACTTCGAGGACGTCGAAGAGGGTGGAGCGATCGACCTGGGCATCCTGGTCAAGGTGGCCGGACGCAAGATGGAGAAGGACTTCGAGCCTGTTCTCGAACGGCAAATCCACTACTTCATCAACGGCGCTTCAGGCATCCAGCACATCGGCCAGCGCGACATCGCATGGATTCGTATCAGCAAAGGCGCCACCGAGAAGGGCTTCAACCTGAAGCACTTCGGCGACATCCTGCACACTCGTTTCCACTCCGATTTCGGCAGCATTGTCGACAAGGTTGAAGTTACCATCATCACCGACCCCGACATGCACGCCGAATGGCTGGAGAAAGCACGCGCGGCCTTCAATGAGCGCAACGTGCGCATGGGCGCCATGACCGATGAAAGTGTGGATGAGTTCTACTCCTGCACCCTGTGCCAATCTTTCGCTCCTGATCACCTGTGTGTGATCAGCCCTGAGCGATTGGGGCTTTGCGGCGCCTACAACTGGTTGGACTGCAAAGCTTCAAAGCAGATCAACCCAACTGGGCCCAACCAGCCCATCAAGAAGGGTACCGAGATCGACGCCGAAAAGGGCTACTTCCAGGGTGTCAATGAGTTCGTTCAGGTTGCCAGTCACGGGGCGGTTCAAGAGGTTTCCATGTACTCGATCATGGAGAACCCGATGACTGCCTGCGGTTGCTTCGAATGCATCGCCATGGTCATCCCGGAGGCCAACGGCATCATGATCGTGAGCCGTGAGGATTCGAGCATGACGCCTGCCGGCATGACGTTCTCCACGTTGGCCGGTGTCGCTGGAGGAGGCTTGCAGACGCCCGGCGTGATGGGCCACGGAAAGTTCTACATCTCCAGCGGGAAGTTCATCCTGCCCGACGGCGGCCTCAAGCGTGTGGTATGGATGTCATCGATCCTCAAGGAGCAGATGGCCGAGCAATTGAAAGCCATCGCTGAACGTGAGGGTGAACCCGATCTCCTGGATAAGATCGCCGATGAGACCATCTGCACCGATGTTGAGGGCGTGGTGAAGCACGTTACGGAGAAGAACCACCCCGCGCTTTCAATGCCGCCGCTCATGTAGGCTTCAAGGAGGATGGATACAGATGACAGTTGAAACCCCAAAGGAAGCCTGGACCGGCACTGTGCGTGAGGTCACACTCGGCGCGACTGCCGACCAAGGCGGCACTCGATCGCGCACCCTGACGGTCGGCGCCGAGAGCACTTTGCCTTTCCTGCACTTTGAGGCAAGCATACCCAATCCGCCGGCGCTCGCGCTTGAGATCCGCGACCGCAAGCCCGACGATTGGTCCCCATTGCTGTACGAAGCTTGGGGCGATGTGATGGATGATCCTGCAGCTTGGGCCAAGGCGGCTGAAGAAGCTGGCGCCGACTTAGTCTATCTTGTCCTGAGCCTTACAACTTCCGATGGCTCGCCCAACACGGTCGAGAATGTGCGCGCTGTGGTGCGCAAAGTCCTGGACGCTACAGGACTTCCCCTAGCAGTGATCGGGGCCGGGCAAGCGGAGGTCGACAACGAATTGCTCGTTGCCGCCGCCGAAGAGGGCAAGGGCGAACGCCTGCTCCTTGGCCTTTGTGAGGAGAAGAATTACCGCACCATCGTCGCCACGGCCATGGCTAACGAGCATCTGGTGCAATCACGCACCCCGATGGATGTCAACCTGGCCAAGCAGTTGGTGATCCTGATAAACGACATGGGCATGCCCCTCGAACGCATCGTGATGGATCCCACAACAGGGGCCTTGGGCTACGGCATCGAGTATGGCTACTCGGTGATGGAACGACTGCGCCTGGCAGCACTGCAAGGCGACAAGATGACCCAGCAGCCTATGATCGTCACTCCCGGCGAGGAATGCTGGAAAGTGAAGGAAGCCAAGGTCGGCGAAGGTGTTCCCGAAACTTGGGGCGACTGGGAGCCGCGCGCGATAGCGTGGGAAGGCATCACCGCCGCTGCGCTGCTTCACTCAGGCGCCAACGTCGTTGTGCTCAGACACCCAGAGAATATGCGCCGCACCCGCTCGATGATCGACGAGCTCATGAGCTCAAAAGCGGCCGGCTGATACAGGCGGAGACAAGATATGGCACTCACAGGCTTGGAAATCTACAAACTGCTACCTCAGACCAACTGCAAGGACTGCAACTTCCCAACCTGCCTGGCCTTCGCCATGAAGCTGGCTGCTAAGCAAGCCGAGCTCAAGGACTGCCCTCACGTAAGCGAGGAGGCCAAGGAGAAGCTCGAATCTGCCGCCGCGCCGCCAATCCGTTTGGTGGAACTGCACGGCGGAAATGGGAAGGTGCAGGTCGGCAATGAAACCGTGCTCTTCCGTCATGAGAAGACCTTCTATAACATGCCAGGCATCTTTTGGCGCCTGGGTGACGATGAGAGCGTTGATGAACTGAAGAGCAAGGCAAAGCGTGCCGACGCCTACCAGGCGGACTATGTGGGCATCGATTTGAAGCTGGATGGCTTTGCAATAGAAGCCAAGTCAGATCCTGCCGCCTTCGCATCGGCCATTGAAGCCGTGCGGTCCGTCAGCCAGAAGCCTTTGATCCTGCTGGCATCAACCCCTGAGCTAGCCAAAGCCGGTGTTGAAGCTTGCGGAGATACCCGGCCGCTGCTCTATTATGCGGACAAGGACAACTGGCAAGAGATGGCCGAGATAGCCAAGGAAGCAGGCATTCCTTTGGCGCTACGAGGCGCAACACTCGAAGAACTCGCCGAGCTCACGAAGTCGATCCAAGAAGCCGGCGTGGAGGACTTGATCTTAGATCCCGGATTGTCGGGCCACTTGGAATCGCTGCAGCAGCTGACCACGCTGCGGCGCCTTTCGATCAAGAAGTCCTTCCGCCCCCTGGGCTACCCCGTGATCACCTTCCCGGGACGCGACGAGTCTTCCAATGAAATGCTCCTCGCCGCGGGTCATATCGCCAAGTACGCCGGCTTTATCGTGCTCGAGAACGTCGATCCGTCCGTCTTGTACCCGCTACTCGTGCTACGGCAGAACATCTACACCGATCCACAGAAGCCGATCCAGGTCCAGCCGGCGCTCTACGAGATCAATTCACCCGATGGCGATGCACCCTTGATGGTCACAACCAACTTCTCGATAACATACTTCTCCGTGGCCAACGAGGTCGAGGGATCCGGTTGGCCAGCCTGGCTGATGGTGGCTGATGCCGAGGGCATGAGCGTACTGACGGCCTGGGCGGCGGGGAAGTTCGATGCCGAACGTATCGCCAAGGCGGTGAAGGCCTGTGGCGCTGAAGAGAAGCTCAATCACAAGAAACTGATCATCCCCGGGCACGTCGCCGTTCTCTCTGGCGAATTGGAGGAGGAGTTGCCCGGCTGGGAGATCATGGTTGGTCCACGCGAAGCCGTGGAAATCGCCGGATATCTGAAGGCGATGTGGCAGAAGTAAGAAGGATATCGCGAAGCCGAGTTCGAATTCCAATTCAACGACCTTCGCGTGCGTGGTGGCTGTCCTGCGGACATGAGAGTCCCAAACACTGCAGCGATCCAGCGACGGCGCTTGTGCACTCGGCCGGAGAGACTCAAGCCCTACGCACGGTTCCCAAGCCTTCATGTTCCCTGGGACACCCGCGGCGGCTTGCGCCGCGCTCAAGATCCCTGCGCGAGGCATGAGGCTTGAACATATCCACGCAACCACTGCCCTCGCCATAGTCAAGCCTACCATTATTGGTAGACTCGATTGATCGGAAGATCGAGGAGCGCGTTGGCACAGCATCAGATCACCCTCAAGCCAGATGGACGCTCGATCGAAATGCCCACGGGCAGCACGATCGCCGAGGCTATCCGCCAAGCCGGATTGGAAATCTCGCAGCCCTGCGGAGGGCAAGGGCGCTGCGGCCGTTGTGCGGTGATCGTGGATTCAGGCAACGTGCGCCGCCGGTCAACCATTCGTCTTTCAACCGAAGATGTCGAGGCCGGCTACGCGCTGGCCTGCCAGACCGTCGTCGAGGGTGACGTGGCGCTGCAAATCCCCGAACAAGAGAAGATCATACGTCGTCTGGTCACCGACCGCACCGTGCGCGCGATCGACCTTCCTTTCGCCTATGATCCCGCGCAGCTGCAGAACGTTCGCGTGTTTGAGCTGAATCTCTCGCTTCCGACCCTGGATGACAACCTCGATGACCTCGCACGGCTGCAGCGTGGCCTTGCCGATCAGGGGCTCACCGATGTCCAGGTACCGTTGCCAATCCTGCGCAAGCTTGGCGACACGTTGCGCAATGCAGAAGGTTCTTTCTGGGCAGTCGTGGATAGCGACGATTGGACCCGGCCCATTGGGCCGGCGCGCGTGGTCGATCTGTTGAATGAAGCGATCGAGCCCCTGGGACTGGCCATCGATATTGGAACGACCACGGTCACCGTGTTCCTCGTGGATCTATCCACAGGCACCGTGCTTTCCTCGGCCGCCGAGTACAACGGTCAGATCAACTACGGCGAGGACGTGATCTCGCGCATCGTGTATGCCGGCAAGAATGACGGTCTGCTGCAACTCGGTGACGCCGTGCGCCAGACAATCCATACCCTTCTGGAACGCCTGCAGAAGCGCTCACAGATCGATCCCGAGCGGATCTACAAGGTCACGGTTGCAGGAAATACCACCATGGCGCATCTCTTCCTCGGCATCCCCCCGGCCTCGATACGCCTCACGCCCTATATTCCAGCCGCAAACTATCCGCCGACGTCTACCGCGAAGGCGCTGGATCTGCTCGTAAATCCTCTCGCTACCGTGGATATGCTGCCGGGAGTGGCCTCCTATATGGGCGCCGATATCACAGCCGGCGTGCTTTCAAGCAAGCTCCAAGAAAGCGACGACTTGACGCTCTTCATCGACATCGGCACGAACGGGGAGACCGTGCTCGGCACAGATGAATGGATGGTTTCCTGCGCCTGCTCGGCGGGTCCGGCGTTCGAGGGCGCCGGCGTTCTCCACGGCATGCGCGCTACCCAGGGCGCCATCGAAGAAGTGTGGGTCAGTTCGGAAACCTACGAGCCATCGTACCGTGTGATCGGCGGAAGCAAGCCGAGCGGATTATGTGGATCAGGTCTGATATCGCTGCTGGCTGAGCTCTTCGTCACCGGCGTGATCGATCGCTCCGGCACTGTCAAGCTGGATCTTGATACCCCGCGTGTTCGGCAGGGCGATCATGGTCCCGAATATGTGGTCGCCTGGGGCAAGGAAACCGTGGGCGGAAAGGATATCGTACTCACCAAGGTGGACGTAGAGAACCTGATGCGCACAAAAGCCGCCATCTATGCGGGGTTCAGCGTGCTGGCTTCCAAGGTGGGCATCGACTTGGCCGATGTCAAGCGTGTGCTCATAGGCGGCGCTTTCGGTCAGTACATCAACGTGGAGAAGGCCATTCAAATCGGGCTGCTCCCCGATCTTCCATGGGATCGCTTCCATTTTCTGGGCAACACTGCTGTGCTTGGAGCCTACATGGCGCTGCTGTCGCGCCAGGCTCGCGAGCAAGTCGGAGACATCGCCGGCGCCATGACTTACGTCGAGCTCTCCGCCGATAACTTGTTCTACGATGCCTTCACCGCGGCGCTCTTCCTTCCCCATACAGAAATCACCCGCTTCCCTAGCGTGGCGGAAATTTGGGAAGTCGAAAATGGCGCCACTCCTGCAGGCAAGGATCAGCAATCATGACAACATCACGTCCTGCGCTGCTAATAGAAAATTCAATGCGGGAACAACGATGAGCACCACGGGGGACACCGTACTTGACTGGCTTCTCGAGAAGCGCGATCCCGGCGTGCGGTTCTTCGCCATGCGCGACCTGCTCGACGTTCCCGCCGATGATCCGGAGCTGCTGGCCGCGCGGCGCGGCACCGTCGGCAAACCGCCGGTGAAGAACATATTGGATGCGCAGGAAAGGGAAGGCTACTGGGTTGAACCCGGCCCGGGATACCTGCCGAAATACCGCAGCACGCTCTGGCAGGTTATCCATCTGGGACAGTTCGGCGCCGACGGGCAGGATGCACGTGTGAACAAGGCTTTGGACTACGTGCTGGAGAATGCCCGTTCCGAGTATGGCGGCTTCTCGGCCAATGGCACCAGATCGGGCATGATCCAATGCTTGGAGGGTAATCTCTGCTCCTCGATGCTGGAGCTTGGCTATGCGCAAGATCCTCGATTTCAGGAAGCGCTGGATTGGTTGGCGCGCAGCATCACGGGAGAGGGCATCGCACTCTCCTCGGAGAAGAAAGCACCCGTTCGCTATCTGCGCTCGGCCAACAGCGGCCCCAACTTCCTCTGCTCCGCCAATGACCATAAGCCGTGTGCATGGGGAGCGGTGCCCGCGATGGAAGCGCTGAGCAAGGTTCCCTCGGACATGCGAACACCTTCGATCGATGCCGCCATCCGGCAGGGCACCGAGTTCTTGCTAAGCCGTGATCCGGCAATCGCTGATTACCCGATGGGCTATAGCGCGAAGCCCAATCGCAGTTGGTTTCGCTTTGGCTACCCATTGGGATACGTTTGCGATGTACTGCGCAATATGGAGACACTTTGTGCGCTAGGAAAGGGCCAAGACCCACGTTTGCAGAACGCTTTGGACTTGATTCTGAGCATGCGCGATTCGGAAGGACGCTGGAATTTGAAATACACATACAATGGCAAGACCTGGGTAGACGTTGAGACAAAGGGCCAGGCGAGCAAATGGGTGACCTTGCGCGCGCGACGCGCGCTGCACCGCGCTGGAGTAACAGCATGACGACAACCATCGCCCTCTGCGGCAAAGGGGGCACCGGCAAGACCACGATAGCGGCTCTTATGATCCGCTCGCTTGTGCGTAGAATCAACGGCCCGCTGCTGGCCATCGATGCCGACCCAGCAGCCAATCTGCATCTGGCTTTGGGCCTCCCTATGCCTGTCAGTGTGGGCGACATCCGCGAAGATATGATGGATCATGCCCAAGCGGCCCATTTGGGCGTTTCTATCAGCCGTCATGACCATCTAACTCGTGAGGTTCGCTTGGCTCTCGAGGAGGGCAAGGAGGTCGATCTTCTAGCCATGGGCCGGCCCGAAGGCCAAGGATGCTACTGCGCGGTGAACCACCTGCTGCGCCAGATCGTGGACGAATTGGGCCGCTCCTACCCCTACGTGGTCATTGACAACGAAGCCGGCATGGAGCACATAAGCCGGCGCACCACCAGGGATGTTGATCTGCTGCTGATCGTTACCGATCCCAGCATTCGCGGCTTAACCGCTGCGGCATCGCTTGCTGAGCTGTCGCAGGAAATCGAAGTGGACGTTCGTCGCCAGATGCTGATCGTGAACCGCATTCAGGGAGAGCTGACAGAACCGCTGCGCCAAGCCATTGACGAACTGGGCATCGAAGTTGGCCCACTCATCCCGGCTGACGCCGAAATCAACAAGCTCGACGCTATGGGGCAGCCCCTACTGCATCTGGATGGAGATTCACCGGCCGTCAAGGCCGTAGAGGAAATCGTCTCGGATATCCTGAAGACATGAAGGATAGCACCTGCCGACAGACTCAATAGGAGACGGACCATGTACAAGATTGGGGAAAACATCCACATCGTATCACCAAGCGTCAAGCAAGCCGTAAGTGACCGTGACGGAACCTTCTTCGTCGAACTGGCGCGCAAGCAGCAAGAGGCCGGCGCCGACGCGCTCGATTTGAACATCGGGCCCCAGAAGAAGACCGGTCCCGAGGTCATGGACTGGCTGGTTGACTGCATGCAGGAAGCCGTCCCCGGCATGACGCTGTCCTTTGATACCACCAACCTGGCTGCCATAGAGACCGGGCTCAAGAAGGTGGGATCGAATGCCTTCGTGAATTCCACCTCGGCTGAGGAGGAACGTCTTGCCAACGTGCCGCCTCTAGCCGCCAAGTACGGCGCCAAGCTGGTGGCGCTGTGTCTGGAGAAGAGCGGCATTCCGGTCACGGCCGACGCCCGCATCGGCATCGCCATGGAGAAGCTGATCCCGCGCGCTGAGGAAGTGGGCATTCCGATGGAGAACCTCTACATCGACCCGTTGATCTTGACGGTTTCGGGCTGCCAGGAATACGGGCCGCATGCCATCGAAACCGTACGCATGCTCAAGATGCTCATGGACCCACCGCCAATGACCACAATGGGGGCTTCCAATGTGTCCAATCAGGTTCCAGCGCCGCTGCGCCCTTTGATCAACCAGGTGCATCTCGTGATGCTCATGGCCGTGGGGCTTGATTCTGCCATTCTCGATCCACTCGACAAAGACATGATGCGCATCATCGAACTAATGGACACTCGCGAGCCTGAAACCGGCGCCGAAGCATTGTTCCTGAAGTTATTCGACACCGTCGCTGCAGGCGAGGAAGTCGAGCCCAGCGATGTCGACATGTCCGACCCGCAGCAGGCCGATATCTGGAAGACCATTCAGGTCCTGCTTAACAAGGTGATTTACACCGATTCCTACTTGCGTCTCTAGTTCACGTAGATAGCGCTGCGGGAAAGACGCGACCAATTCGGCCAGCCCATTCCTGCTGGTCAAGGAGATCAGAAAATGGCAAAGGCTGCATCTGCGCGTGATGTAGAAGCCCTTCTGGCCAAGGCGAAGAAACCTTCTGCGGATGCCATGCGCTTGCACCCCTTCTACAGCGGCAAGGTCGAGGTGACGCTGAAGGCGCGTGTGCGCGATTTCGACGATTTCGCCATCTGGTACACCCCCGGCGTGGCGGCCCCATGCCGCGCCATCGCCGAAGATCCCGACCTGGTCTACGAGTACACACACAAGCAAAACACCGTGGCGGTTGTCTCCGACGGCACGCGTGTGCTCGGGCTAGGAGATATCGGACCCAAGGCGGGGCTTCCGGTGATGGAGGGCAAAGCGCTGCTCTTCAAGTATCTGGGCGGTGTGGACGCCTGGCCCATCATGCTAGATACCAAAGATCCCGATAAGATCATCGAAACTGTGCTGTTGATGCAGCCCGGATTCGGAGGCGTGAACCTTGAGGATATCTCCCAGCCGAAGTGCTTCCGTGTGCTGGATACCCTCCGAGCCCAGGCCGAGATCCCCGTCTGGCACGATGACCAACAGGGGACAGCTACGGTCACCCTGGCAGCCCTGATCAACGCCTTGAAAGTCGTGGGCAAGAAGATCGAGGATGTTGTGATCGCATTCGTCGGAACGGGGGCCTCCAACGTCGCCTGCGCTCGCCTGATATTTGCCGCCGGCGCTACACCGGCGCTGGCTCGCATGGTAGATAGCAAAGGCATTCTTCACAAGGAGCGCTCCGACCTCGAGAGGCGCAAGGCCGAGTTCGTTGACAAATGGAAATTCTGCCAGATCACCAACGAAGAAGGACTCCAAGGTGACATCGCCGACGCCATGCGCGGCGCAGATGTAGTTATTGCGCTCTCCAAGCCGGGGCCAGACACGATCCAAGCCGAATGGATCGAAGCCATGGCAAAGGACGCAATCGTGTTCGTTTGCGCCAATCCAGTCCCGGAGATCTGGCCCTGGGAAGCCGAAGAGGCAGGCGCAGCTGTGGTGGCAACCGGCCGATCTGATTTCCCCAATCAGGTGAACAACTCGCTAGGTTTCCCCGGGATCTTCCGCGGCACGCTGGATGTTCGCGCCACCACGATCACCGATTCGATGTGCATGGCCGCGGCAGAAGCTTTGGCGGGCATGGCCCAAGAGAAAGGCCTGAAGGCGGATTACATCCTGCCCTCCATGGATGATTGGCGCGTGTACCCCCTCGAAGCGGCTGCGGTTGCCGCGAAGGCAGTAGAGGAGGGGATTGCACGCAATCCCATGACGTACGAGGAAGAGTTCAAGAACGCTGAGAAGATCATTCGTCGCGCACGCGACATTACCCATAGCATGATGCGCGAAGGTTTCATCCCCGAGGCGGAGGAGTGACCGTAGGGGAAAGGAGTTACTGGGATGTATGATCTGATAATCCTTGGTGGTGGCCCCGCAGGTCTCACCGCTACCATCTATGCGCTGCGCAAGCGCTTGAACGCCCTACTGGTCACCCTTGATCTTGGCGGAAAGACGAATTTCAGGCTGCAGCTGCCTTTCGTCGAGAAACACCTAGTGATCACGGGCCAGGAAGTCGTGGGCCGCTTTGCCAATGAGGTGGAGTACCTCGAATTTGCCCGCGAATTCGACCGAGCCGAGAAAGTCGAGAAGATCAAGGGCGGCTTTGCCGTGACCACACGCGCCGGCAAGAATCATAAAGCCAAGGCGATCATCGTAGCTACGGGGGCGCGCGGGCGCCTGATGAACGTCCCCGGTGAGAAGGAATTCATGATGCGCGGGCTGTGCTACAGCGCCGTATCGTATGCCCCCCTGTTCATCGAGCGAGAAACGTGTGTGATCGGCGATACTGCCTTGGCCTTGCGCGCCACTGCCGAGCTTTCCCAGATTGCCAGCAAGGTAACCCTGGTAGCTCCTGGGCGTGGAGACCTGGATTCACCCATGGGACGCAAGGTGCTCGGCGCAAAGAATGTGGAAGTGCTGCAGGGCGCGCGTGTCGAAGCCGTATTGGGCGATAATTATGCCCGTGAGCTAGCCATCAGCATCGATGGCGAACAGCGAAAACTCACCGCGGATGCATTCTTCGTGGAGCTGGAACTCGAGCCGCGTTCTCAATTCCTGGGCGGTCTCGTCGACTTGGACGAATTAGGGAGGATCAAGGTCGACGGACGCAACCGCTCCTCAGTTGAAGGTATCTTTGCTGCCGGGGACGTGACGGACGTGATCGCCGAACAAGTGCTGATCGCCGTCGGCGAAGGAGCCAAGGCAGCCTTGAGTGCGTACGAGTACCTTCTCGAGGCTGAGGAGTAAGAGCCAGCCAGGGCGGTATTCACCCATCGGCAATTGTGATCTGTTTGATGTTTGAACCTTCCGGGCGAGAACAGGTTTGACTGGATCACAAGCCCGTTGATGGGGCGCGCGCGCCGCCACCGAACTGCTTGAAGTCGGCATTCATATTCATCGCCTGACACCCCACCATCCTTCGGTGGGCGGTTGGATTGGATACGCATCCCGACTCATTCCCTTCCCGCAAATCAGAAGATCTGAAGGCGATTTACACGCGGCGTAGCAACTGCCGCGCCCTCAAGGTCGATGCCGGCAGCGGACGGGACGGAACCTAGATTGCCCCCGTATCCTTGGATGATCCCGGATCCCCGGCGGCCTGATTCGCCCCACAAACCATGATGAATATAAACCGGATGAAAACGTAGCAAGGAAAGCTGTGATCGGCTTCACAAATGCCGATGAAGTTTCTCCACTGATGCGATGACATCCGGCACTGGGCCGTTTCTCAGACGTGCACCTATGATTATGAGAAGATGTTGCGATCCACATGCAGAAACGTGGTCCGCAATGGATTTCATTTCCTGAAAGGAAATGCGTGGCAAAGCGAGCCAACACTCCAAAAGAAGAGCACGCACCAGAACCACGCGATAGCTCCACTCCAGTGGGAGCAGTGATGGTCGTGGGGGGCGGGATTGCGGGCATGCAGGCCAGTTTGGATCTTGCCGACCAAGGCTATCGCGTCGTACTTGTGGAGAAAGAATCCGCCATCGGCGGCCACATGGCGCAGCTCGACAAGACCTTCCCCACCAACGATTGCGCCATGTGCACCATCAGCCCGAAGCTGATCGACACCGGACGCCACCTCAACATTGACATGAGGGTCGACAGCGAAGTGCTCGACATCGACGGCGAAGTGGGGAATTTCACAGTCACGCTGCGGCGCAAAGCGCGCTACATTGACGTCGAAAAGTGCGTGGGATGTGGTGACTGCGCCGACGTATGCCCTGTCGAGATTCTCGATCCCTTCAACGAGGACCTCTCCAACCGCCGCGCAGCCAACAAGCTCTACCCACAGGGTGTCCCAGGCGCCTACGCTATCGAGAAGCTGGGCATCTCGCCTTGCCGCGACGCTTGCCCCACCGGGCAGCGGGCGCAGGGCTACATCGCGTTGATCCGCGATGGCCGCTATGAAGATGCCCTGCGCGTGATCAAGGAAGACAATCCCTTCCCGGCAATCTGCGGCCGCATCTGCAATCATCGCTGCGAGGATGTCTGCAGCCGAGCTCATGTTGATGAACCGGTCAACATCCATGCGTTGAAGCGCTTCGTAACCGATAAGGTCTATGAGAAGCCACGCGAGCCCGTTGAGCCGGCCGAGCGCATCCATTCGCAGAGCGTTGCCATCATCGGTGCGGGGCCATGCGGCTTGACCGCGGCACAAGACTTAGTAAGGCTGGGCTATGGGGTAACGATCTTCGAAGCCCTTCCGGTAGCTGGCGGGATGCTGCGCGTGGGCATTCCTGAATATCGTCTTCCTGCCGAAGTCATCGAGCGAGAAGTCGCCGACATTATCGATCTGGGGATCGACCTGCGCCCGAACACACGCGTCGAGCACCTTGATCAGGTCTTCGACGAGGGGTTTGATGCCACGCTGATCGCGGTTGGCGCGCATAAGGGCGTGCGGCTGCCGATCCCTGGTTCGGATCTCGACGGCGTGATGCTGAACACGACCTTCCTGCGTGATGTACGGCTTGGCAAGCCGCCCAAGCTTGGAAAGCGCGTCCTGGTGTTGGGAGGTGGGGACGTGGCTATGGACTGCGCCCGAACAGCCGTCCGCTTGGGCTCCAAAGTCCAGATGGCCTGTCTCGAACCACGCGACGACATGCCCTGCCACGGTTGGGAAGCAGTGGCTGCTGAGGAAGAGGGCATCGTCATCCATCCCGATCGATCTTTCGTGCGCGTTCTGGAGAATGGTGAGGGCGACGTCGCCGGCGTCGAGTGCATCAATGTCAACTCGTTCAGCTTCGATGAAAACGGTCGTCTGACAGTCGACACCGAGCCTGGCTCGGAGCACGTTCTCGAAGCTGACACGGTGATCTTCGCCGTTGGCCAGCGTGTCGATCTCAGCATGGCCGCCGATGAAAGCGGCGTGAGGACCACGCCCCAGGGAACGTTCGCCATCGATTCCGACACATTCGCGGCCGGACGCCCGGGCGTGTTTGCTGCCGGCGACGCGGTCACCGGAACTTCCTTTGTGATCAACGCCGTCGCCGATGGCCATAAGGCTGCCGATCGCATTCATCGCTTCCTGCAGGAAGCGCCGCCGAAGCCTGAGCCTGTTCTGCCTGTTGCGCTGCTATCTGAGACCGAGCTTCAAGAACGCGTTGCTCAAGGGGAGATCCAGCCCCAGGCGCGGGTTCCTATGCCTGAACTGTCTGCCAAGAAGCGCCGCAAGGGATTCGCAGAGGTGGAACTCGGCTACACAGACGAGCAAGCCAAAGCTGAAGCTGCTCGTTGCCTGTCCTGCGCGATTTGCTCGGAGTGCCTGTCGTGCCAGTACAACTGCCAGGCCGACGCCATTGATCACAACATGGTCGATCGCA
>DAOVIK010000350.1 GCA_030673735.1 Anaerolineae bacterium | reverse complement strand
GTCTCTTTCTAATCCGGCTAGAGAAGACTGACGAAGCGGGAGGACATCTCCTGTCCTCCCGCTCTCGTTCGGAGAGGCAAGGCATGCTTGAAGTACGCAATCTCACCAAGATCTATGACGATGGATGCGTAGCCCTGCGCGACGTGAGTTTCAACCTGCCAGAGGGCGAGTTCATGGTCGTCATCGGGCTGAGCGGCTCCGGAAAATCCACCTTGCTGCGCTGCATCAACCGCCTGATCGACCCGACCGAGGGCGAGATCCTGTGGGACGGCGTCGATCTGGCTCAATTGAAAGGTGATGAACTGCGCATCGCCCGACGATCCATCGGCATGATCTTCCAGCACTTCAATCTCGTCAAGCGTTCCGGCGTACTAACCAATGTCCTGGCCGGACGGCTGGGCTATACCCCAACTCGCTTAAGCGTCATGGGACGCTTCGGCAAGGATGATGTGGAGAAGGCGCATAGGGCGCTGGACAGGCTCGGCATCGCAAATCAAGCTCACAAGCGAGCGGATGAATTGAGCGGAGGACAGCAGCAGCGCGTGGGCATCGCCCGTACCTTGATGCAGAGCCCCAAGATCATCCTTGCTGACGAGCCGGTGGCCAGCCTGGACCCGGTGCTTGCGCACTCGATATTGCAGGAGCTCGAGCGTCTCAATAAGGAGGATGGCATCTCAATCCTCTGCAGTCTGCACTATTTGGATTTGGTCCAGCGCTACGCCTCAACCGTTATCGGCTTGCGGGATGGCGAGATTGTCTACCGCGGCAGCGCCAAGGAAATAAGAGCCATGACGGATGAGGAATTCAAGGAGATCTACGGCCAGGAGGCCGTTCGGGTCGGGGACTCGATCAAGGGAGAAATCCTGGACGGATGAGGAGAAGCTAAGTGAGAAATCAGGATCAACCCACATCCACGTCAACCAACGAGAAGCACGCTCTGGCAATCTTTGCGGGAGTGCTGTCTTTCATCTTGCCAGGTGCCGGCCAGCTTATTTTGGGCAAGCTGCAGCGCGCCCTGCTGCTGCTGGCGAGCTATGCCACGATCATCGGACTCCTCGTGTGGCGATTCATCGAGGCCGCCCCTCGAGACACAGGCTTCTGGCCCATCTTCCTGAAGGCCATTCGTCTCGAGCCCATGGTGGCCTTCATAGGCCTCCTTGTTATTGCCTTCTTGGTCCTCGCAGCTCTTGACGCTTATTGGGTGGCGCGAGGAGCAGAGCGAAGAGCTGCAGGATTATTCGCCATCATCGCCGTCCTGTTTTTCTTCCTGGGATGGCAGATCAGCGACATCAGCCCGGTTCGCCTTATTGCGGGACTTGATGAAGGGAGCGATAAGCTCGGCAGGATCATGTGGCCATGGGAGCGAGCGATCACCAGACCCGAGGAACTCGTCCGTGGAGAGGCACTGATTGAGATTCCTTGCTCAGACAGCCCGCCAGCGATGAGCGATGTTCTCACTGGTGAAGCCTATCTCATCTCCGATCCCACATGCGGGGTGCTTTCGGTACAACAGGGCGCACAAGGGACTCCCCTGAGTCTCACCGGAGGAAATTTCATCCCAAACAGTGATGTAGAAATTCGCTGGGAGGATCCGATCGGCAGTGAATTCCGCCAGCGTCAGGGCGGCGAATACGTCGTAGTCATGTCTGACGATCAAGGTGGATTCGAGGTAGACATCATCATGCCCTACCGGCTATTGCCGGTCGATTTGGCCGAGCACATGATCTGGAGAGTATACGGCCAGCAAGTCGCCTCCCTCGGCGATCCGGTGCCAAGCATAGAGCTAAAACTCGCCATCAGTCACATGATCGAAACCATCTTCCTGGGCATGATGGCGACATGTTTCGGGATCGTATTTGCCCTCCCGATCAGTTTCCTGGCAGCTCGCAACCTGATGTCGTCCTCTCCCGTCACGCTTGCCATCTACTACATCACACGACTGATCCTCAATATCGTCCGCTCGATCGAGCCGCTCATCTGGGCGGTGATTGCGGTTGTAGTTGTAGGCTTGGGCCCGTTCGCGGGGATTCTTGCCCTAACAGTGCATTCGATTGCGGCCTTGGGAAAGCTCTACTCCGAGGCGATTGAATCGATCGATCCCGGTCCGATCGAGGCCATTCAGGCGACCGGAGCCAATTGGATACAGACGGTTGTCTTTGGGGTGATCCCTCAAATCATCCCGCCGTTTGTCTCCTTCACCATCTACCGTTGGGACATCAACGTTCGCATGTCAACCATCATTGGTCTGGTTGGCGGCGGCGGTATTGGGTTCCTGCTCATTCAATGGATCAAGCTCTTGGATTACCGCGCGGCGGGGATCGCGGTATGGTTCATCGCCATCACGGTTGCGATCCTTGATTTCGTGAGCGCCGAAATCCGAAAACGCTACGTCTGATATCTGGGATATGCAACGGCCCTGGCCCACACAGCTTGAGCCAGGGCTGTTCTTCTTATGTTTACCTGTTG
>DAOVIK010000011.1 GCA_030673735.1 Anaerolineae bacterium | reverse complement strand
GAAGGTCTTCATATCGACGACAACATCCGTTCCGCCAGCGATGATCCTGGCCTTGCCCTCGTGTTCCTTCAGCAACGCAAACACGCCGGCAAGGTCTGTTGGCTCTTCCAGCCTGACTTCGAAATCGAGCATCTGCGTTTCCTTCGCCTCCGAACGTAATGCTATATCATTGCCGTGTAGGACTTCGCGAAAGGAGGGCCTGTAATCCTAGCGCGCATTCGAGCGTCCATCAACTGCGATATGCGTGATCCATCCTCGCAACGCAGCAGGTTTCTACGGTTCTCCTATAACCGGCCATCCTCGCTCCGCGGCCACCTCAGCCAGATCTTCCAGAGGGTAGACGGCCACGGGATTGCCGACGATCTCCATCGCCGGAACATCAACGATCGAATCGGCATAATGATACGACCGCTGAAGATCGATGTCCCTTCCTTCCGCATTGAGGAATTGGTTCAACCGCTGCAGCTTGCCAGTGCCGATCGCCGGTGGCTTTTCGATCCATCCGGTGTATCGACCGTTTCTCACCTTGAGCGGTGTGGCGATCGCTCTTTCGCAATTCAAACGCTCGACGATCTTGTCGAGCAGTGGCTGAAAAGAGCCGGAGAGCAAGATCAAGCGGTGTCTTTTTTCTCTGTGGTCCTCAATGAGAGCCATCATTTCCGGGCGCAGCTTCGGTATGATCGTTTGCTCGATGATCCATTCCCATATTTCATCGGCGCGCTCCAACGAGACACCCCCCAGCACCCACGCCAGGTTGGCTCCATGCATGCGGTAGAGAAGCTCTTTCGGAAACAGCTTCGCCAAACTGAGCAGCCAGATGGGCATGTGGCAAAGCATGAAACAATAAACCTTGCCAACATTGAAGTTATGCTCTCTGTGATGACGGAAGAGGCCCTGGTACAGAATCCCGTCATAGAGCGTGCCATCAAAGTCAAAGATTGCCGCGACGTCCTGCTCTGAACTCTTCATGGAAGCTGGTCACTATTTCCTGTCTCCCCCATCATCTTCACAAAGATGCAGCCGATCATGGCATGGGTGGAAACGTTCCCGGCGGAGCATACCAATCGCCGGGGTCTATGTCGGGCACGCTGAGATTGGCCAGTACCTGGACCGCGACCAGGGAATGGTCATTGCAGGCGACAGTCAAACCGCAGAGGACAGCCTGAGAATAGCCTCCGGCCAACGCCCCATCCATCGTGTATGCAACCACGTAGTAGGTGCCTACAGGCAGGGTGAGTGTGTAGAAGCTGTCATTCTCTTGCGTATCCAGAGTCTCAACCGCGACCATGGTATTGACATCGAAAGCCACCACGCGCAGTGGAGGTATCCACTCCGAAGGATAGGAGAGATGCCCGGAGATCATCCCTGTTCCGGGATCGAGGGTCGGACGAGTCGTAGGCCGCGGCCCGGCATCTTCGGTCGCGGTTGGGGTTGGCGGCCTTTCCTCGGGCGTCGGTGTGGGCAACAGGCCACACGAGATGCTGAGCGCCAGCACTCCTGTGACTAGGATGCCTGCAAGTGCGATTCGGTTTCTCATCGATGACTGTCTCCTCTTCGATCCATTGCCTAGCCCTAGATGGGCACGCGGTGCCAATCCTCTTGGCTCCTATCTTCAAGCGCTCCTTACAGCGAGCATCATTATCGCACAATGGCAAAGTCATGTCGAAGCGATCCAATGGGAAGGCCTCGAGATTTTTGGACCTACAAGCTGCGCATAGGGGTGTTGGAATCTGCCGGGGATACTTACGCCGGAATGCCAGGAACTCGCAGCTATTCAGGACAAGAGACAAGCTGAGGGAATAGCTTCTGCGCTTGAAGATCAAGCCTCGTCACGGGCGCCGAAGGGTATGCGAGGAGTATGTTTAGTGCGCACGTCCGATGATCGGTCAGCATTCAGTGCCGAAAGGAACAGTTGTGGTCTTCTCGGAAAGCTGTATAAAAGACGGGGCTGCATTGATCCGAGCCGGGCGAAGGAGCCTCGTTAGGAAGCCGTACGCACCAGCCGGATTCCCCCTCCCGGGTAGTTGTAGTTGTCTGCCGTGCGGAATGTCGAGTAGATGTATTCGGCTCTGTGACTACAAAAGCCGCCTCGTTTTGATTTCACCTGCTCAAATTGATCACTGGGGATTTCCGATCTCGGCAGTCCGGTTGGGTCATCTTGAGGAGAGTGTGCATAGTAATCGTCCGCATACCAGTCCCAGCACCATTCCGCGACATTCCCTGACATGTCATAGATGCCAAGCTCGTTGGGTAGTAATTGGCCCACTGGCTGCGTCATCATCCCGGAATTTGCTTCGTGCCAAGCCACCTCAAGGGGGTCGTCGCTGCCAGGGTACTTGAATCCTCCGCTATGAATGCCTCCGCGCGCGGCGAATTCCCACTCGGCCTCGGTGGGCAAGCGGTATCCATTGGCGGTGAAATCACAGTCAGTGTTCTTGCGAACACCCGAATAGCATGGCTGAAAGCCCTCGGCCTCGCTGAGCCAGGTACAATACTCCACTGCGTCAATCCACGTAAGGCCGGTGGCGGGGCGATTTCCCCGACCCCATCCATGGTCGTCGATGCGTGACTTACCGGCGCGTGCACAGTACTCATCATATTGAGCAAGCGTTACCATGTACATACCCAAGTAGAATGGTCTTGTGATGTTGACCAAATGGACGGGCTGCTCACACGGATACCCCTCGTCTGATCCCATCATGAAGCTGCCAGCCTCGACCAATACCATCTCCCGCGGAACAAGCGTGGCTGCCGGTGTTGCTGTGGCCTGGATTGGAGTTTGGGTTGGCGATGGTTGAACTGGCGAAGGAGTTGGCGGAATGTTCGTTGGGGTCTCCGTGGGATGCAATCCCTCTGTAGCAGTCTCAGCCTCCCCCGTGCATGCCCCCAGCAGAAGGGCTGAGGCCGAAATTCCGGTCAACTTCAGGACGTCACGACGAGAGAGCCTATAGCGTATTCTCATGATCTTCTCCTTGCTCATTTTAAATACCGCTGAAGCCTGCTGTAAAGATCAAATGGACGAGCTATCATGCAGCAAGGCTCCTGGGTTATGCGCTGAGCAAGGCCATGAGTTATCGCACTGGACAACGCATCTTGCTGGTCATGCTTCTAAAACCACTAAGGAGCGGTGCCAGATCCTATTGACTGTCTTCTAGATTATCCGTTGTACGCTGTGGAGGTTCAAGTGGTTTTCGAGGCCACACATGTCGAAAAGTGGTTGCAGTTGCCACGGAAGCCATCCTCAACCAGTTGGTAATGCCATGGCGGCTGCCATAATCCTTTCGCAAAACATACTGGTCGCTTTCAATGGCTTCCAAGACCTTGTCAAAGCGAGCACAATACCAATACCCAACGACCTTGACGCGAAGGAGGCTCAAACGATCCAGGTATCGCTTTCCGATATCGAAGAGTTGGCGGGCGCGATCCACGCGCTCGCGCACCCAGGATCGATATGCGGGATGAGCGACATCCTCCGGCCCAAGCTCATGTTGCTGCAAAAACTCCCGAGGGATATTGACAAAACCATCGCTAATATCGTCACGCATGTCTCGCAGCATGTGAGCGATGTGTGCCGCGATGCCTGCCGCGTAGCGATCCGTACGGGGGTACAAACGATCATTTCCTACGAAGAACGTGATGGCATCGATGACCGAGGTTCCCAAGGCTTCAGAATACCACTTCAACTCTTCCCCACTGATCAGACTTCCCCTGCGGTTGGCGTCGAAAACCAGGATGGCCATCATCTTGCTGATATATGAGCGCAATCCGGCGCCATTCTCCCTATGCTTGCAGATGAGATCGGCGATGATCTCTTCTTCAGGGGTCAAGTCGGCGGGGCGATCCCCACCGTACAGCGCCTCAATGATTTCCTTCTGACGCGCCGCAAATGAAGTTCGATCTTCCTTGCTTCGAGCTTCAACGTCTATGAAATCATCCACCCAGCGAAAGTAGCCATAGGCGCGGAAGGCATCATCCACCAGCTTCCGGTCGACCATGAGGCCCGCAGTGATGTAGCTCTGCTTGCTTGCGGCCCATGTTAGCGATCTTGCGAGTTGAGAGGATCTACTGGTCATGCTCTATCCCTGTATCAGGTGTCCCCCTGCCTTCGGATTGGCCTCACGCCCGTTCCATAGCGAACGCTCGGCCAATCTGCTTCTGAGCAGGTTCTTCAAATTTGCAAATCTCCGGCTATTCTCCCTCGGCAGCATCTCCTGCAAACCACAGTCGTTTCCCGCTTGCGATCCATGCCTCGGGTCCAATATCGCGCATCGCTCTCAGATTCCGTATGTGCGAATCCCCATGCAATGCCTCGTGCCCCTTGAGCTTCTCGCAATCTTCAAAGCCCTCACATTCATAGCATGCCAGATATCCCTTATCCAAGCAACACTTCGCGATCTCACAGGAAGGATCTCGTTGTTTGCAGACTGCCTCGCACTTCAAGCCGGCCATGAATTGCAGCTTCTCCAACCATTCACCATAATCACCAAGCTCATCCGAAAACAACTGCGGCGCTGTGCGGTCGAACCTGTACCTCTCCAGCGTCTCGATCACTGCCTTGGCGCCCTCGGCAATGTCTCCCGTATAGCCAGCGCAGTCGCCGCAATACAGCCCACAATAGGCAAGTAGGTCCAGGCCGTCTTCCGTCATAGCCCCAACTCCATGATCATCCCGTCATCTGAAACCCCCGTGCAAACTGACCGATACGCTGGCCGCTCATCTCGCACGGTAGATGTTGAGCATCGGATGATTGTAGCCTGTTTCGCCTACTCGGTTGAGCGCGAAGCCAGGGAAGCTCTCGATCGGCGCGCGAATGTCGAAGTGCGAACCGTCGAACAGCGCCACGCCAAATCCCACGAATTGCTCGGGCGTCAGATGCTCGAGCGCGGCATACAAGGCTGCCTCGCCCTGATCGAAAGCTCCCTTGAAATCCGAAGGACAGATTTCCGCCTCGCAAAATTCTCCGCCCGTTTGGGCGGTAATGGGCGGGCCATTCAGAAACAGCACCACCGCCATCTCTGGCCCAACCTCGACAGCGAACTGCGCCATAACTCTGGCCATCGTTGCGGGAATATCATCCACCAGCGCGCCAGCATTGGCGCTTACCCCACCCAGTACACCGGCAAACAGATGAAAATCGGGCGCTAGATCGGAAAGCTTCCAGTAGGTTCCACCCTCGCGATAATCGACGAAACTGGCGAACCACAGGTCGTAGCCATCGCTGCGCCAAGCACTGACGCTGGCGGCCTCAACCTCCATGATTGCCGCCTCGATGCGCTGGCAAACCGCCTGCTCGGCGGCATCGGGAAAGCAGAAGTTGGGGACCTTGTATTGGGCGTACCAGTATGGCCAGTAGCCGATGCCCACACCCTTTGCCCGCAGGTCGTAGAGCTCATCAAAGTAGACCAGCAACTGGTCCATGATGTTCAACGTCGCCAGCCTTGCAAACGCCAAAGGCGGCGCATCGGGATGCAGCGGCGCGATCTCGGACCATGAGATCCCGATGCGCTCTTGAAAGAACGCATCCAAGACCTCCTCCGGGACATCTTCCATGGCGGCCTCAAACATCTCCTGACTGGCGCCAAAGGAGATGCGCAGGAAATCGCCTGACTGGACCATGCCGGCATCGTAGGTGCAGGAAGGCGTTGTGGCGCAATCCTCATCGTTGAAGGCGATCGATCCGTCCAGGTTGAGGGTCATCCACTGCATCTCCCGGCTCACGCTGAGAAGCCACGAAGGCCGAATCTCCTCTCCCGAATAGGTGACCACAACCCCGTCCCGTTGTGGGCCGGCTTCGGAATCTCCCAAGGAGTAGGGCCCATCGCCCATGGCGTCGACGGTGTCTAAATACAGCGGCGGAAGCTCGACCTCTTTCTGCTGCAACCGGTAGGCGCCTTCCTGGCTCAGGCAAGTTGCGTAGAGCAGCCCCTGTCCGCGCTCCAGCAAGTTAGCGTTTCCGGCCAGTAGGTTTTCCCCTTCAATAATCTGGTTCAAATCGAGGCTCAGTGGCTGAAGCCCACTGCAATCCCCAACTTCATCGAACGAGACCACGCACAACGTCTGTACTTCGTTCTCATCATCGGCCTCGCGATACTGAAAGCGGAGGCATGTGATCCCTCCCTTCTCGGCAATGAGCATATCGCCATCGATGCCAACGGATGGGGGATCGCTGAGGTGGATCGTTTCGAGCAGCAGCCCCAGGCCTGAGAGGCTGCGAGATTCGCCCACCGGAACGAACATGTGAGAGGCGAGGCGTGTCGCTAGCAACGTAGTAGTTGGAGTTGCTGAGGGCGCTACGCTGGCAGTTGGCGAAGGCACGACATCCGGTGCCGGTTCGCATCCGCCGATCAACACCACAAGCATGATCGCACCAACTACCCGCCGCCAGCGCCATTGGCCGGCCATCGATGTTGGAGCGACCGATAATTCAATTCCGTCATCAGACGTTGGTAGGGCAATCCGTGTCATCGTGATCCGCCAAGCATCCTTCGATCGCCGGGAGCAAACGCTCACCAGCCCAGTCTATCGATAATACATTGCGGCGATCAAATCAACTCGAACTGCGAGCCTTCGGGAGTCTTGCGCACTTCGATGCGGCTGGGAAAAGCGTCCTTCAGTTCATCGATGTGTGTGATTACCAAGATACGGTCGAAGTCTTCCTGAATGCTGCTAATGGCATCGATCAAGTACTCGCGGCCGCGCGCATCTTGCGTACCGAATCCCTCATCGATGAACAAGCTGCGGAGCTGCGCGCCGGCGCGGCGCGCCAGCAACTGCGAAAGGGCAATGCGAATCGCGAAATCTATGCGAAAGGCCTCGCCGCCCGAGTAGAGCTCGTAGGGCCGCGTGCCGAGTTTGTCGGAGATGCTGATGTCCAACGCCTCGCGCACGTCACCTCCCTTGGTGAGGCGTTGCGTTTCAATACTTACGCGCAGGCGGCTTTCGGTCATGCGTTCGAGAAGTCGGTTGGCGTCACGCTCAAGCTCGGGAACGACGGTCTCGATGATCATGGCGGGAACGCCGCGCTTGCCAAAGGCTTCGCGCAGCTCCTCGTAGAGACCCGCGTCATCCGCCAATTGTGCGCGTTCCTGGAGACGTTCCTCTCGCTGCTTCTGCAGGGTTTGAAGCGCGGCCATTTGCTGCCGGGCGCCGCCCACGCGCTCATCCGCCAGACGCTTCTCAATGCGCAGCTTATCCAGATCAGCCTGGGTCAGGGATGCGGTTTTCAACGCACGCTCGGCGTCCTCGGCCTGTGCCTCGAGCTCGGTCCGGTGCGATTGATCAGTTTCGCGCTCCTTGCGCCAGCGTTCAATCTTCATTCCCAGTGCGGTGGACTGCTTAGCGGCTTGGTCTGCGTGGGCCAGCGCGCTCTCTAACCCAGCGTCTCGCTTGATCAGTCCTGCCTGCTGGCGAAGATCCGCATCGAGCTGGCGTGCTTCCTTGTCGACGGCTGTAATCTGACCCTCGAGGTCCTTGATGCGATCACGGTTATCCACATACTGCTTGCGCCGGCCGATGACCTCCCCATCCAACTCATCCAACAACTGCTTGCGACGCTTCTCATCCAGCGCTTGACCACACGTCGGACACACTGGCTCATCGGCCGCTTGCAGGATCTCTACCCGCGTCTTGAGCGGCTCGGTTTGGGGACCCAGCGCTTCGTTGGTCCCGCGTAAATGGGAAGCTTCCTCGGACAGTTCGGCGCGCCGCTTGTGCAATTGCTCCTGCTGCAGCCGCAGCGGCTCAAGCTTCGCCAGCTCCTCACGCACGCCCCCCAGCGCCGCTTCGATAGCGGTCTTGTCAGCACGCTTCTCGAGATCCTTCCGTTCCTTATCGCTTTCCTGCAGCTCACGCTTTGTGCCCTGAATGCGCCGGGTGAGTTCATCGATCTGGCGCTGAACCGAGACCATGTCCTTGCGCGCCTGTTCGAGATCGGCCCATTGTTTCTCCGCCGCAGCAAGGGACTCGGCGGCCTGCTCGGCAACCTGCTCTGCAGCTGTAAGCTCCTGAGTCCGCTCCGGCTGGGCTTCCAGCTCGCGCTGAATGCCCTCCAGCCAGCCGTCAAGGCGTTGTATCTCAGCCTTGACCTCACCAATGCGTTTCTTGGCACGCGTTTCGAAGGTCTCCCACTGCGAAAGGCCGAGGATGTTGGCAAGAACCTGCTTCCGCTGGCCGGGCGTCTTGGTGGTGAACTCATCGGCGCGCCCCTGCACCAGCAGCGCAGAGTTGACGAAGGTTTCGTAGTCCATTCGCAGCAGGGAATCGATGCGCTCCTGAGTCTCACGCATCGTGCGAGCCGATAGGTTGTTCCAATCCTGCGCAGAAGAATCCCAGCCATGAAACTCCAGCAGCGAACTGCCCCGTTTGCCGGCCTTCCATTGGCGCACAACCTTGAAGCGATCTCCCTCCTGATCGAAGGTCAGCGCCACGCGCATACGATCGCGTCCATGATGGATCAATTCGCTGGGGGAATTGGAGCGCGCCTTTCCCCACAGCGCCCAAGTCATGGCATCGAGAAGGGATGATTTGCCAGCCCCGTTCGGGCCGGCGAGGCAGGCGATGTGGATGCCTTTGAAGCTCAAGAGCCCCGGATCAAGGTAGGCCAGGAAGCTCTGTATCTCAAGTTCAACCGGGATCACGCAACAGCTCCTCGGCCTTGACCTTGAGCGCCTGGATGCGCTCTGCCGTCTCGTCTCGCGCTTGGAAGTACTGCTCAACCAGTTCGAGCGGGGTCAATTCTTCAGCCGCTAGATCTTTCAATCGAACACGGGCGTCGATCTCGACCTCGCGCACAATGCTCACGCTGGCTGCTTGCGAAAGGGCGTTCTCGATCTCGCGCTCGCGCAGCGCCACCTGCTGATCGGAACGAAGCTGGACAATCACACGCACCACTGCATCCTCTACCGGCGCCTCTTTCACGGCAGCCAGCACGGCCTGCGTGGGATCCTTGCGTTTGCGCACGTTGATCTTCACGGTGTGAAAGGGACGAGCCGCCACGGGAACGAATTCCCACGTGGTACCCTGGCGCGCCAGCTTCACCCAGCAGAAGCCCTTGGCCTGCTTCTCCTCGGCGAAATCGATGCGCTCTAAAGAGCCGCTGTACACTACGGGCGGATAGCGGTCGCCATGCACGGATTGATGGCGGTGGATGTGACCCAGGGCGACGTAGTCCCAATCTGGATCGGCAATAGCCGAGACCTGCACGGCCACATCATCGCCAAGCATCACCGTGCGCTCGGATCCGTATTTGGCCTTGGCTACGCTCTGATGGCCCACCAGCACGCGCGGCATATCGTGCCTTGATGCGTCTTTGGCCAGGTCGCCCAAGATACTTTCGACCTTCTGACGGAGCGCAACTTCGAGTTCCTCGATCGACTTGCCGCGATGATCCTCGCCCGATAGCAAGCGATTGCGCATCGGATAGGGCATCCACGCCAGGTAGACCTTGCCCTTCCGCGTCTCGACCACCTGTCCACCGGGTGTGCGTCCGACGAGCACGCCGGGGACATCGAGCGCCTGGAAGATATCCATGCTGCTGGCCTTGGTGGGCATTCCCGGCATGTCGTGGTTGCCGACCAGCAAGAGCGTGGGCATGGCGTCGGCGAGACGCTTGATGCGCTGTGCGAATTCGCGCTGCTGCGTGGGATTGGGATCACGGCTCTTGAAAGCATCGCCGGCGAACACGGCCAGATCAGCCTCGTGCTCGAGGGCGTACTCGATCAATTCGTCCAAACGGTCGAGGAAGTCGCGCACGCGGCTCGAGGTGCCCGTGAGCGGGTCGATCTTGCCGTAGTTTTCCATGCCGACGTGAAGATCGGCGAAGTGTAACATGCGAATCGGTTCGGCCATGGTGGTGGCAATCTCACGATCAGAGTTCGGGAGCTACTCGGGGCGATCAAGCTTGGGACGCGGAATGCCAAGCATGCTCATACAAAGGAACAACTCGCCGCGGTGGTGGATCTGCTGCTCGAATACGTGCCACAGAATCCAGTGCAGCTTGGGCGCACCATCATCGGGAATTTGCACAATGCGGCCGAATTCCTCGACAGACACATCGGCCAGGTAGTCCATGGTCTCGCCGTGCACGCGCTGCATCTCTTCCTTGATGGCCGCCACGGTGGACAATCGCTTGACATCAACCTCCGGCCAGGCCGGCAACTTGCGCTGGATCACAAAGTGGATCCAGCCCAGTTCCAAGTTGATGATATGCCGCAGTATGTCGCCTAATTCGCGCGGGTAGGCTTTGGCAGGGCGGAAGCTCAGGTGTTCATCCTCCAGCAAGTCCACTGCGATGAGCAAGTCTCGCCAAACCACATACCAATGGTCGAAAAACTGCGCGGCGTTCATGGTCTTTCCTCCCGGTTCACCCAGCGCTCCAAGCCCTGTGGTGGTTCGTACGCATGCATGCGGTCGAGCAGGGCTGTCGCTGAATCATCTACAATCAGCAATGCTTGATGCTCCACGTACATGAAACCCTTGCTTTGGGCGCGCTTGATCAAGTCCAGCATGGGATCGAAATAGCCGTTCACGTTCAACACTCCGATCGGATTGGCATGCAGGCCGATCTGCGCCCATGTGAGTATCTCGAACAGCTCCTCGAACGTGCCAAGTCCGCCGGGAAGCGCCACAAAGGCGTCCGCTATTTCGGCCATGCGCGCCTTGCGGGCGTGCAGGTCCTCCAACACTTGCAGTTCGCTCAATCCCGTATGGACGAGCTGATGGGTGTTGAACATCTTGGGGATCACGCCGATGACTCGTCCACCGCGCTCGAGGCAACCATCGGCCAGCGCGCCCATCATGCCGGTACATCCCGCGCCGTAGACGAGCGTCAGGCCGCGCGCAGCCAGTTCATGGCCCATGCCCCTGGCGGCCTCCATGTAGGGCGTATGAATCACGTCCGACGAACCACAATAAACACAGACTTTGTCTATCGTTCTCGTCATGCCTCTTCCTTGGATAGCAGTATTGTAGCAAGGCCTTCGGCCGGTCTGAAGGCGCTGCGGACCCTCAGGTCGAGCGCAAGCGGCCCTCGCGCTGGAGCATTGTATTCGAGGACTCCGTGACACGGACCGCGAATTACGATGGATACGCTCTCAGTTCGATCGCGCCCGGTCGCGGTCAGCATAATCCAAGAAGAATGAATCAACCAAACGATTCCATGCTCTTGTCATGAGCACGTGTCTATTGTACTCATGGGCGCAAACCTTGACCCGGCCAGCGTAGGATGACACAATACGAGCCATAAAACAAAGGCCTGGACATGAACCTTCCATTGCTCATCTTCAATGCGCGGCCCGGAGCCGGAAAAAGCGAGATCAGCGCCTTCCTGCAGGATATGCCCCTGGAGGAGCGGGCGGCGCGCTTTCACGTCGGCGAACTGAAAGTGCTGGACGATTTCACCATGCTTTGGACCTGGCTCGAGGAAGATGCGATCCTGCGGGATCACTTCAAGCACCCCGGACTGCATACGGATGCAGAGAACTACTTCCTGCACGGAGAAACGCTTTGGCATCTGCTGATTCGCCGCCTGTCTATGGAGTACGACAAGTGTTGCCGTGATCTCACGGATGAACACACCGTTTTGATCGAGTTCTCCAGGGGCGGCGAGCATGGCGGATACCGAGCCGCATACCAGCATCTTAGCGATGCCATCCTGAGTAAGGCTGCCTGCCTGTACGTCAACGTCTCGTACGAAGAATCACTTCGCAAGAACCGTCAGCGATATAATCCTGAATATCCGGACAGCATACTTGGGCATAGCTTGCCGGATGAGAAAATGGAGCGCCTGTACCGCGTGAACGATTGGCCGGATTTCACCGCCTCCGATCCCGAATACGTCGCCGTGCGGGAATTCCGCCTGCCATACGTTGTCTTTGAAAACGAAGATGACGCGACAACCGACCGCGGCGATGAGTTGGCGCGAAGGCTTGAGGATGCAATGGGGCGGCTTCACGCGCTCTGGCAAGATCGGCCGCATACCATGCCTGTATCGAAATAGGTTGATCCCAACATACGACCGAGGGAACATGCGAAATCCAATCAGAAACCTGATCATCACGGTCGCTCTTCTGGCGCTGCTGGCGCCGATTGGCAGCGCTTTGGCGCAAGAACCCATCGTGCGAGCCGTGCTGTTCTACTCTCCGACTTGCCCTCACTGCCACAAGGTGATGATAGAAGACCTGCTACCACTGGATGAGCAATACGGCGACCAACTGCAGATAGCCTCTGTGAATGTCACGGAGCCGGGCGGCAGCATGCTCTACGAGGCCGCCGCAGAGCTATACGAGATTCCTCCCGAAATGCAGCAGGTGCCCTTGCTGGTCATCGGCGAGACCTGGCTCATGGGGTCGGTTGAGATCCCTGCCGAGTTCCCCGGACTGATCGAAGAAGGCATCGAGCAGGGAGGGGTGGCTTGGCCTGACCTGCCCGGTTTGGTCGAGTCGATTCCGGCGGAGCTCACAGGGCCGGCTACCGGCGAGCTATCGCCCGATATCGCGGCCTTGATCGAGGATCTGGTGAATCAAGAGCAAGAGCCCGGAATCGCGGGCTGGTTTGCGCGGGCGAAGAGCCGGTTCATGCTCGATCCGCTTGCCAACGGTCTCGCGGTTGCGGTGCTGCTGGGCATGATCGTCAGCGTGATCTGGGTGGTCGTGCTGCTGCTCACCAAGGAGTCCACCCCGACGCCGGGCTGGATGAGGATCACGCTGCCTGTGCTCTCGCTGGTGGGCCTTGCCATTGCCGGCTATTTGACGTACGTGGAGGCCACACAAAGCACCGCGGTCTGCGGGCCGGTGGGGGACTGCAATGCCGTGCAGCAGAGCATCTACGCCAAGCTGTTTGGCGTTCTGCCCATCGGTATCGTGGGTTTGATCGGGTATGCGGCCATCGCCGTGGCCTGGCTCATCTCGCAGAAGACCTCCGGGAGGATCCAGCGCTACACCGTGCTTTCGATGATGGGCATGACCTTCTTCGGCGCTACGTTCTCGATCTACCTGACCTATCTCGAGCCGTTCGTGATCGGGGCCACCTGCATGTGGTGCTTGAGTTCGGCGGTGATCATCACGGCACAGATGTGGCTTGCGCTGCCCCCAGCGCTGGAAGCGCTCGAGGAGCCCGAGGAAGAGGAGCCTGAGGAAGAAGCGGTGGATTGATCCACCGGCCGGCAACTTGCCATCACAACTTTGCTTGACATCCCCTTCGCAAACGTGCTAGGCTAATTGCGATCATTGTTGATTATTCCGTACGTCTATCATCATCATTTTAAGGAAGGCATTATTCTACGGATTTCCTGAAGGCCTTGTGCAACTGAATGCATGAGTACCAAAGTGGAGGCGATGAACCGGTGGACCGTTTTGGTCGCTGACCATCCGTGCGGATGGGCGGGTCTTCCGGGGAGCCAGTAGCGAAACCGGCCACAGGGCCGGTTCTGTTCTTTAAGAAGGGATATGCGATGTTGGATATGGGTGTTATCCGCGCGCGTGCGTATAAGTTGACGGCCATCATTCTTTCATTGAGCATCACCCTTTCAATCCTACTGACAGCCTTGATCCCTACTTCGGCGGGTGATTCCTCGCGCCTGCCGTCGCCTCGATCCGATCGGGGAGAGTACCGTGAGGGTCCGGATAGCGGGCGGCTGGACACCGCTGTGCTCCAAGCGGATCTCTGCCCCACGGACGAGGATTTGGTTGTCACCAGCGGGATGACCTGCCGGGTGGAGGCCGGGACGCACACCTACAGCACCGTCTCCATCCAAAGCGGCGCCACGGTCGTGATTGGCAGCGATCTCGACCAGGGCATTGGCGTAACCCTGATCGCCGATCAGATGCAGGTTGATGGCATCGTCTCAGCGGCAGGAACCGGTTTCCCCAGCGGGACAGGACCCGGAAGCAGTCAAGTTTGGCTCGGATCCGCAGCACATGGGGGGCGAGCAGGCGGCCAGAGCGATGACTCGGGAGAACCATACGGGGATCTCCATCATCCTATCGCATTAGGAAGCGGCGGTCAGCCCGGCACGGATTGGGATCAAGTTGTCCACCCCGGAGGGGCCGGCGGTGGGGCTATCAAGCTGGTCATTCAAGGCACTCTGACCATCGACGGAACGCTCAGCACGCGGGGCGGAGATGGAGTGTTCTTTTGGCCACCTGACTGGGAGGAGGGAGTCTCGACCGGCGCAGGATCGGGCGGCAGCATTTGGATCGAAGCAGGAATTCTGGCCGGCGCAGGCGGAATCCAAGCCGCCGGTGGATTTGCTGCAGAAGACAGGGGCATGTTATTCGGCCACGGCGGGGCAGGAGGTCGCATCGCCATCTACACCAGCGACTCAACTTTCACTGGAGTTGTGCGCACGCAAGGCGGAGCGGGCACTCATGATGTTGACTGGGGTGGTCCGGGAACGGTCTATTGGGGAACAGAGAACCGACTGGTAGTTGACAATGGTGGGCATGACTCCCTACCCGCAGTACTCTTGGAAAGCGATTACTCCCTGGCCTCTATTGAACTGACCGGCTATGGGCACCTCGATGTACTCGGGGAGGGATCCCGGTTGTCCTTCCCGGCCGAGGCTATCAGCGGAGATGGCACATCTAGGCTGAGGGCCTTTGGTTCCGTGGACGCTCCGGCATCGTTCATGATCAGCGGGATTTCGCTTGATATCGAGGGAGAGCTTTCCGGCGCAAGCGATCTGGTTATTGGGGGCAGCGCGAGCCTGTTCCTGCGCGCCCACACACCGCTTCGCAGTGGAGCATACGCCTTTGACTCGGTGACAGTCCGTTCCGGCGGACTGCTTTCCTTGGCCTCCTACGACAACGGCGATGAGGACTACAGCAACGACGCACCCTTCGAGCTAGAGGCCAATTCCCTCCTCGTTGAGGCCGACGCAGTGATCATCGCCAATGGCTTTGGCTACAGCTCGGGCCGCGGACCAGGTAGAGGGGAGGATGCGACCGGCTCGGGGACATACAGTGGAGGGGCTG
>DAOVIK010000060.1 GCA_030673735.1 Anaerolineae bacterium | reverse complement strand
GTTCTGGCCGCGCGCCCATTTGCTCAGATTACACGCGTAACCCACATCAGTGTTAGCGAGACCTTAGGAGAGGATTTCGTTCGCACCGCAAGAAGCAAGGGACTGCCTTCCTTTCTCGTGTGGTGGAGGCACGTGCTATTGGCGGCAGCGCCGCCTATTCTTACGACAGTGGCAAATTCGATCCGCTTCTCCCTAAGCAGTCTTCCAGTCGTTGAAATGTACTTCGGATGGTCGGGATTAGGACTGTCGCTGTTGCGAGCCATCGCTCGGCGTGATGACCAACTCAGTGTGGCTTTGGCGCTCAGTTTGGGCCTTATTTTCCTGGTGCTGACGACGCTATCTGATTTGGTCATCCGGAACTTGGACCCGCGCACAAGCGCCTTGCCGGCGCATCGCCTGGAAGGAGCCTCCACGTGGCGAGATAGACTCGCCAATGTTCGCGTTGCATTACGGGATCTAATCCCCTGGCGCAGACGCAAGAAGCTATCTGCCTTGGGAGTGGAAGAGACTCACAACGCGGTTGAATCCCCCGCAGAGATGCGCTCCTTCAGGCGACGCGAGGTCGCTCGCGCCATACTGAGCAACAAGACCTTCATCTTGGGAACCGTTCTGGTGCTGGGTCTTCTGGTGTTGTATTTCTATGGCCCGGCGCTGGCGCGTGTCAATCCCTATGCCACTCAAGGCATAAGCTTCGAGGGAGGTGTGCTCTCTACCCCTCCCTATCCTCCGGATGAGCGATACTGGTTTGGCACCGATGTATTGGGCAGAGATCTATTCTCATTGATTGTTGCCGGCGCGCGCCAGACACTCACGCTGGTTTTCTTTGCGGCAGGCGCCCGCTTGCTGATCGGGACAGTATTAGGTTTGGCAGCGGGCATGAACCGTGGGAGATTGGATCAAGTCCTATCAGCCCTGAGTCAGGTGTTTACAGGACTTCCGGCCTTGCTGGTAGCCATGATCTTGATTTTGGGATTGGGTGTGCGCAAGGGGATGTGGGTATTCGTAGTGGGATTGGCGGCCGTGGGCTGGAGCGAGATATTCACGTTCGTTCGGTCCGAGACTGCACGGCTCTTAGGCCGCCCATATGTCGAGAGTGCAATTGCTTCTGGGAACTCATCTGTGGGAATCGCTGTGCGGCATCTGTTGCCCAATCTACTGCCCTCGTTGATCTCACTGGCCTCCATCGAAACTGCTTCGGTTTTGCTTATCGTGGGCGAGCTCGGCTTTCTCAGTATTTTCTTGGGCGGCGGATTGCTTGTTGAACTATACATCGACATGCCGCGTTATCATTATTCGGACGTCCCAGAATGGGCGGCACTCGTGGCGAACATCCGCCTGTATGCACGCTCATACTCCTGGATCGCCTTCTACCCTTCGTTGGTCTTTTTTGTCACTGTGACGGCGTTCAACTTGTTTGGCGAAGGCTTGCGAAACCTGTTGCCGCGCATAGGTTTCGGGGTCTCGCGTCTGTTCAATCGCTACACGCTCGCGGGTGCGGTGATACTCGGTTTGCTCGTCAGTTGGCTGATGCGCGCCGGCGGTCCCATATCGACGTACAAGGACCTGAGCGATGGCTTCGAGCTCGATCGCGCAATGCAAACTGTCGATACACTGGCCGGCCCAGACGCGCCCCCGCGAGGCATCGAGACGGAAGGGCAATGGCAGGCCGCAGAATACCTGGTTGAACGCATGCAGGAGATCGGGCTGCAGCCGGCAGGCGAACGCTCGGGATACTACTATTCCGTCGAGCGGGATTACTTTGAGATGAGTCTTCCTCCTGTGCTGCAGATTGAGGGAACTGAAGGCGACTTGATCTACCGCCAGGATTTCGCAGAAGCGCCATCGCTGATCAGCAGTGTAGGAATCGGAGAAGGAGAGTTGGTCGTACTCGGTTTGGGCGCTTTGACAATGGAAAGCACTTGGCGGCGGATGTCCTATGCGCCGACCTTAATGGACCTTGATCTGAGTAATAAGGTTGTCATGCTATTGCGGCCGGTGCCGCTGCGCCCTTGGGGAAATTGTGATAGACAGGGCACGCTGATCGTCACCGATGATCCTGACGCAATTGAGCGCCGATTCACTCTTTCTGCCTATGCTGCCTACCGGTATTCAGGCGAGTTCAGCCCATGTGAACCCAGGATGTATATCACGCGCCAGGCAGCAAGCGAGATCCTGGCAGGCGTTGGATTGTCACTGGAAGCTCTCGAAGAGCAGGAGGCGCTGCTGTCGCCGGACACTCTGGAGATTTGGAGCACTGGTCTCGAAGCACACATGAGCATTGAAGGCGATGCCCATCGCAGAGTGGAAGTCCCGCACGTGTTGGGGTATTGGCCGGGCATGGATGAGAACATGGATGATCAGCTCATCATACTCATGGCTCCCTATGATGGGCTGCGGACGGATGTCCTGGGCGTGGATATCCCCGGCGCCGTAAATGACGCCTCCTCAGTGGCAATCATCCTGGAGGCACTGCAGACGTTGGTGGATGGAGATTATCAACCACGGCGTACAATCCTGGTTGTCTTCTATGCCGGCCAAGGATTCGACTATGGCAGAGCGCCCGATCCCAAACCGAACGTGCATCAATTCCTCAATGCCAAGCCCGGGTTCGCGCTGTTGAATCCTGAGGTAGTCATCTGGCTGCAAGCCGTGGGAGGAGGCGAGGGGGATCGCCTGCTGATCGGCGGAGGAGGGCATATGCGCCTCACGCAACTGGCAGAACGCGCTGCTCAGCTGCACCGCATCCCCACGCTGCGTGACTTGACCCCCTTGGATGTGAGCGTGGTTTACGGGGAAGCCACGCTGGAAGAAACGGGTGAATATCGCATGATCAAGCTTGGTTGGGAAGGAGGGGTGGACCTCATGGGATTGCCCGAGGATGACATGATGGCTCTGCGTCCGGAGGCCATGCATGACGTTGGCCAAGTCCTAACTCTGATATTGGGAATGATGGCACGCGAGCCGGTATATTGATCGCGCATGGAAAGCTGCAGGAAGCGATTGAAGGGCTTTCCAGCAGCGCAAGAATGCTCTGCGCCGTCGACCATGACGCATACCTGTATCCGGGATTTAGCCGAATCTGTCACATCTAGTGCGGTACTCATTAGAGTAGCTACTGATGAGAAGCTTGTAGGATGCAGGTGTCTGGTGGGCGCCGGAAGCGTGTGATACAATTTTGGACGCTCGCTTAGGGAGAAACTCGTTGGGGCGTGGTGCAACGGCAGCACACCGGACTTTGAATCCGTGGATCTAGGTTCGAATCCTGGCGCCCCAACCTCGCGCAATCGATTGAATGTCAACCTCTGTGCCTGACGAAGATCCTCAGAAACATAATCCCTCTAGACCGTGCCATCAGGCTGGTGATCTTGAACCACGCCAGCTACTCGCGCGCTTCCGGATGAGAAATCATGCTGTGTGATTCATTGGTGCTCGCGGCCGGCTTGGGTACGCGCATGAAATCCGACCGCCCCAAGACGCTTCATGAACTTGGAAATCGGCCACTCGTTGCGTGGTCGGTCGATGCCTGTCACAAGGCAACCGGACGGCCCCCATTCGTCGTAGTGGGGCCGGATATCGATCTTTATCGCGCTGCTATAAGTGGGGATGCCGAATTCGTCATGCAAGAGAAGCGTCTGGGAACGGGTCACGCAGCCATGCAAGCTGAAGCGCTCTTGAAGGGCAAGTCGGATCTGGTGCTGGTGGTCCATGCCGACATGCCCCTTCTTCGTATTGAGACTTTGCGCTGCCTTATAGAAACACAGGAAAAGCACGATGGCGTTCTTTCGCTGTTGGCAATGCATGCGGAATCGTCTCGCGGCTTTGGTCGCATCCTGCGCAACACAAAGGGTGATATCAGCGGGATCGTCGAAGAGGCGCATGCCTCACCGAAGCAATTGGAGATCCGCGAACTGAACATGGGAGCATATTGCTATCGTGCCGAATGGCTTTGGGAACATCTGCCGAAACTGAAGCAATCACCGAAAGGCGAGTATTATCTCACTGACTTGGTCGAGTTGGCTGTGAAGCAATCTTCGACCATCGGCTGTGTGCATGTTGCAGATGAAAGTGAGATAATCGGTATTAATACACGCGAGCATCTCGCAGAGGCTGAGACCGCCTTGAGACAGCGCATCAATCGAGATTGGATGGAGCGGGGTGTAAGCTTGGTGGATCCTGCTACCACCTACATCGGTCACGAAGTCCAACTTGATGCGGATACGGTCATTCTTCCCAACACACATCTAGAAGGCTCAACGGTGATCGGGAAATCGTGTCGGTTGGGGCCCAACACAATCGTACGGGCAACGACAATTGGAGATCGATGCCACGTGGAGTCCTCGGTTGTTGAGGAAGCCGTACTCGAAGATGATGTGCATGTAGGACCCTTCGCCCACTTGCGGCGTGGCACACACTTGTGCCAGGGTGTGCACGTAGGCAACTTTGGAGAGATAAAGAACAGCAAGCTTGGTCCTGGTGCGAAGGTGGGGCATTTCTCATACGTAGGTGATGCCACGGTAGGCCCGGGAGCCAACATAGGCGCCGGAACGATCACCTGCAATTACGATGGTGAACGCAAGCATCATACCGAGATTGGCGAGAATGCATTCATAGGAAGCGACACCATGCTGGTTGCCCCCGTGCGCGTCGGAGTGGGTGCGCGCACAGGGGCCGGTGCGGTTGTTACGAAGGACATCCCCGACCATAGCGTAGCCGTAGGTGCTCCCGCGCGAGTGATACGCAGATTGAAAGAAGAAGATGAATGAATTGGTGGTAATCCTGATCTCGCTGGTCCTGTTGCTGTTGAACGTTCTTCTGACTGCCGGAGGCAGCGCGCTGAAGAACTGCCATCGCGCGCAGCTCAAGCGATTGGAGGACGAGGAAGTTCCCGGTGCCCGGCTCGCTGGCCGACTGGTCGAAGAAGCCACGCGCCTTATCTTGGCTCTGCGCGTTGGGCAGAGCGTTTTGCGCCTGGCAACCGTCGCGCTGGGGATGGTCGCCTACATGTCCATCGTGGGGCCTGAAGCCATCACTCCGCTCGGCATATCTGCTGCGCTGATCGGGATCTGGCTCGGCGTGGGTTTGGTTCTCTTCCTCGTCGAGAACCTCATCCTGCGTGCTCCAAACCGCTGGGCGGTCCGTTTAGCCCTGCCCATGTCTGTCCTCATAGGATTGTTTCGCCCTCTTGTCTGGGTGCTCGGTCGTGTGGCGCAGCGTCTCTCCGATTCGCCGAGGGGCCGCGCCTTCCCCGTGGTCACCGAAGAGCAGATCATGACTCTGGTGGATGCGGGTGAGGAAGGGGGCATGATCGAACAAGACGAGAGGGAGATGATCTACTCAATCTTCCAGCTCGGGGATACGTTGGTGCGCGAGGTTATGATCCCGCGCATTGATATCTTGGCTTTTGACGAGGCTACCTCGCTGATCGAGGCCACCGAGGAGCTTCTTCGCACGGGCTATTCCCGCGCTCCTGTCTACAAAGGTTCCATCGATACCATCATCGGAATCGTATATGGGAAGGATCTGCTGGCAGCTTGGCAGCGTGGCGACCAAGATGGCGCTGTGAGCGGCTCACTGAGGGAGGCGTACTTCGTCCCCGAGGCGAAGAAGGTTGACGATTTGCTGACCGAAATGCAGGCTCGCCGCATCCAGATGGCCATCGTGGTGGATGAATATGGCGGAACGGCGGGATTGGTGACTTTCGAGGACATCGTCGAGGAGATCGTGGGCGAAGTCCGCGATGAGTATGACACTGCCGAAGAGCTTCCCTACCGGAAAGTCGGGGAGGATGAGTATATCTTCCGCGGCAGAATTGATATCGACGATTTCAATGCCATCACAGGAGCTGGATTGCCGAAGGGATCGGGCGAAACATTGGGAGGATTCATATACAGCCAACTGGGCAGGATTCCTACTCCTGGCGAGACCCTAAACGTTGGGGGATTGCAGATGATCGTGGAGCAGGTGGTAGGGAAGCGAATACGCAAGGTCCGAGCCCTGCGCCCAGCAGCCTCTGAAGAGGAAACCCAAGAGGGATCTGATGAAGGTATCCGCTCAAAGACGAAGTGAACTGATTGCGGCGGCGCAGCAAGCACGAAGCAATGCTTATGCGCCCTATTCGAAGTACACTGTCGGAGCAGCGCTGCTAGCAGAATCGGGTGAAGTCTACATCGGAGCAAATATCGAGAATGCGGTATATTCAGAAACCATTTGCGCTGAGCGATCGGCAGTATTTGGAGCCGCATCCAAAGGTGAACGCAAGTTCAGTGTAATCGCAGTAGCCACAGAGAATGGGGGCGCTCCCTGTGGTTCTTGCCGCCAAGTGATGTCGGAATTTGGATTGGATACGTTGGTCCTGATGGTGAACAGTGAGGGTGAGGTTGTCCGTGAGGCGACAGTGGGCGAGCTGTTGCCGATGTCATTTGGACCTGATGATCTAGCTACATCCTGAGGCATAAAGTATCGCTCCAGCCGCCACTGGTATAATCCCCGTGTGCCCTCCCGAGAACGAGTATATCGCAGTGAAGCAGTGGTTTTGCGTCGCCAGGACCTTGGCGAGGCGGATCGACTCCTGATCATCTACACTCCCGACCGAGGCAAGCTGCGAGTGGTTGCCAAAGGCGTTCGGAAACCCCGCTCGCGCAAGGCGGGTCACCTGGAGCCGTTGACGCGCGCGCGGCTCATGCTGGCACGCGGCCGTGAGCTAGACATCATCACTCAGGCCGAGGCGCTTGAGCTCTACCCATCGTTGCGAGATGATCTGGTCAGGTTGGGACAAGCTTCGTATGCCGTGGAGCTGCTTGATAGGTTCACGGTAGAGGAAGGTGAGAGTCTCCGTCTCTACGACCTCTTAGTGAACACGCTAGATCGCCTTGCTGTGGGAGATGAAGCCCCAGTTGCCCTGCGGTTTTTCGAGTTGCGCATGCTCGATCTCGTCGGGTACCGTCCTGAACTCTTCAAGTGTCTTGGTTGCAGTGCTGAGATTCGTCCGCAAGATCAGTTCTTCTCCGTGTCGCTGGGCGGCGTGCTCTGCCCGGATTGTGGCCGCAGCGAAAAGCACACATACCCTATCTCGCTGGCGGCCCTCAAGGTACTGCGCTATTATCAACGAAACTCTTACGCGACGGTGGTTGTGGCGAAGATCCGTCCCGCGGTGCATGCGGAACTCAATGCACTTATGGAGACCTATCTAACCTACCTGCTGGAAAGACGTTTGAACTCGCCGGCCTTCTTGCGACGTGTGCGTGAGTTGGCCCAGAGAGCGTACAAGCCCGAGACAACGAACTAGAAACACCACGAGAGGAATGCCTTGAGCAAGAAGCCGCCTCCCACATTCCAGGCCATCACCCAAAGCCTGCTTCAGTTTTGGGCCGATCGGGGCTGTGTCATCTGGCAGCCCTATCATACGGAAGTGGGCGCAGGAACCATGAATCCTGCGACTTTCCTGCGCGTTCTCGGCCCGGAACCTTGGCATGTGGCCTACGTTGAACCATCGATCCGACCTGCAGATGGCCGCTTCGGCGATAACCCCAATCGCTGGCAGCACTTCTACCAACTGCAGGTGATCCTCAAACCTGATCCTGGGAATCCGCAGGAGCAGTATCTGGAATCGCTTGCGGCGTTGGGTATCGATCCCAAGGCGCGGGACGTTCGTTTCGTGGAGGACAATTGGGAGGCGCCGGCACTGGGTGCGTGGGGCCTGGGCTGGGAGGTCTGGCTTGATGGTCAAGAGATCACCCAGTTCACGTATTTCCAACAGGCTGGAGGCAGATCACTGGAGGTTGTCTCGGTTGAGATCACCTACGGACTGGAGCGCATCGCGCTTGCGCTGCAAGGCGTGGAAACGTTCCTCGACATCGCCTGGAATCAGGATCTGACATACGGCGAAATAAGCCTGCAGTCAGAGATTGAGCATTGTGAATATAACTTTGGTCAGGCGGATATCGAGCGTTTGCGTGAGATCTATGAGAACTATGAGGCTGAGGCGCAGGCGGCGCTCAAGGCGGGATTGGTGGTCCCGGCCTATGATTACGTTCTCAAGTCCTCGC
>DAOVIK010000355.1 GCA_030673735.1 Anaerolineae bacterium | reverse complement strand
GGAATTGGCAGTTGGAATACGAAGCAAGCTGGAGGATACTAGGGTCGGCTAACCTATTTCCAAGGTTGCAGGACCGAATTGGAGTGCTCACAACGGGCTTCTTCGCTCTGGATTCAAGGGGAACAATCATGGATATCGGCAAAGCACTGTCGTACGTGTTTGATGATGAGGATTGGCCGACCAAGATCATCGTTGGCTCTCTGATCATGATGGTGCCGATACTGAATTTCGCGGTTATCGGCTATCAAATACGATTGGCACGGAACGTGGCCAAGAAGGTCAAGCCCCCGCTCCCGGATTGGAATGATCTGGGGGGGCACTTCGTAGACGGCCTCTTGATGACTCTGGCATCCTATGTGTATGCGCTTCCCCTCATTGTGCTCGCGCTATTCCCAGCGCCGTTCGCGCTCATCGCAACCATATTCTGCATCAACAATGAACAAGCTTGCGTCTTCATCCCTTTGATACTGCTGCTCATGGTAGGGACGGTGCTGCTATCCTTCCTCGGCGCCATCGTGCTCGGCATGTTGAGGCCGGGGATCATTTCCCGCTTCGTCCAGGAAGGAACGTTCTCATCCTGCTTTCAACTCGGCGCCATCGCAGGCTTCATCAAGAGGAATATCGGTTCCTACGCCGCGGTCTATGCTCTAAGCATCGGGCTTGGAATCTTGGCCGCGCTCTTCCTCCCGGCAGTGAGTATGATGCTGTCCTTCATCCCCTGCCTGGGGCCTTTCCTGCCATCGTTTCTAATAACGGCCGCTGGATTCCTGATCCTTCTGATTACGGGGCACATGATCGGCCAGCTAGTTTCGGCCGATCTCGCTGCATCACCGGACGACATCCCACCGCTCGTTAAGCCCAAATGATTATCCTGGGTAGTGTTGTTGCCAGATCCATTATCAGCAGCAGGACCGAATGCTTGCATATTGAATCCCTCGACCTGCGCTGTGTTATCCTCGGGGTTCCGTCGCTCGGACGGTAGACAAGAGAGAATGAGCCAGCAAGTTGAGGAACGCCGCCCGAATTTCGTGCGCGCCATGTTCGCCCGCATCTCCCAACGCTATGACTTGCTAAATCGCTTGATGACCTTCGGACAGGACATTCGCTGGCGGCGGCAAGCCGTGCAGCGATTGCATCCCGAGAACTCCATCAGTCTGCTTGATGTTGGAGCTGGCACTGGCGATCTGGCGTTTGAGATCCTGCGCTGTGCGCCCAAGGCCATGGTGGTAGCGGTGGACTTCACGCCCGAGATGATCGCCCTCGGACGTGCGCGCAGGGGCTCCGCGGCAGTCCAGTGGGTGCTTGCCGATGCCATGCAGCTCCCATTTTCTTCGCGCGCATTTGACGGCATCATCTCCGGCTTTCTCATGCGAAACCTGGAAGATGTCGACCAAGCGCTCCAAGAACAGGGCCGCGTCCTGCGGAGTGGCGGCACGGTTGTCTGCTTGGAGGCCGTTGCTGCTGAGAGGCGCCCAATCGTAAGAGCCTATTTCAAAACCATCATCCCGCTCTTGGGAAGGCTGGTCGCTGGCGACGCCGAGGCGTACAATTACCTTCCGGCCTCAACGGACGCTTTCCTCAGCGCGCGAGAGCTATGCGAGCGTTTGATTCGAGCCGGTTTCGCAAGCGTGGATGCTGTTACGCGCATGTTCGGTACGATTGGCATACACTGGGGAAACAAATCAGACGACAGACTCGAGAGCATCAGCAGAGACGCATGAGTTCAAGACCGCAAGGTACAGATCAAGACAAAGCCGCCGCGCTTGGCCTGCCCTCCTACGTATGGCGGGAAGGCCAAGTACGGCGCTTGCAGATGATCCGCGAAGCTGCCGGCGACCGCAGGCATGGCCGTGTCTTGGACGACGGATGCGGCGTGGGAGCCTATCTGGAGCAGCTCGCCCAGGATACGGACTCAGCCTTTGGCCTCGAATATGACGCCCAACGCGCGCGGGCGGCACGAGAGAAGAAGCTGGACGTGGTTCGGGCGCGCAGTGAGCAGCTTCCATTCCCCAGCGGATTCTTCGATCTTGTTCTCTCGCATGAAGTGCTCGAGCATGTCACCAGCGATCGTTCAAGCCTGGAGGAGATTGTGCGCGTGCTGCGCCCTCCCGATCCCAAATCCGGGCAAGCTGGGGGACGTCTTGTGATCTTCACCCCCAACCGCGGGTACCCGTTCGAGACGCACGGCATCTTCTGGAAGGAGCGCTACCGGCAGGGCAACATCCCCCTCGTCAACTACCTGCCCCGCCGATGGCGTGATCGTCTCGCGCCTCACGTTCGCATCTACAGCCGGCGTGACATGCAGCGGCTCTTCAGGGGATTGCCCCTGCGCGTTGTAGAACGCACAGTGATCTTCGGCGCCTACGATAACATCATCGCCCGATGGCCTCGTCTGGGGAAAGCGCTGCGATGGCTGCTCCAATCCCTGG
>DAOVIK010000024.1 GCA_030673735.1 Anaerolineae bacterium | reverse complement strand
GGCACAGGGAAGACATTGAGCGAATTTACCAACTGCTGATTGGTGCGGAGCCATTGCAGGGCTGACTGTATGAGGCTGCGCAGCGTACGCCCGTCGACGGTCACATAGCGATCCGCCAAGCGTTTACGTAAACCTGGAGCTACCTTCAGTGATGGAAGGTGCATACTCGATTACTGTGCGCGTTCAATCAGTGTCGCTGACGCGCGGGGCTTGGACATGGACATTGACTGCGGCGACGGGCATCCCAATCATGCGTTCCACTTGGTAGCTCACCGAGTTAGCAACGCTGGTGGCTACGGAAGCGACGCGTGTGCCATATTCGATGACGACATACAGATCGATCAAAATGTACTCGTCTGAAGATTGGACCTCCACGCCATGCGCAGGATCCCTCACCAGAGCTTGTGCGATACCGTCGACAAGGTTCTTGGCGGTCAATCCGACGACGCCGTAGGATTGAAGAGCGGCGCGTGAGGCGATCGTAGAGATTGCGCGTGGAGAGATGGTGATTCGGCCGAGTTGAGTGGGTGTGTCGGTCATCTACCTCAACCTCCAATAGGTGAGGAAATATCTTGGGCAGTGATCTTTTCCTGTGGTAAGATTGCCTGCACCCAAATGGGAGTTACCAATAGAGAAGGACGCAAGCTTATGGCTAAGTGTGAAAAATGTGGTAAGCAAACGAGTTTCGGTCACAGTCGTAGTTTCTCCATGAAGGCAACCAAGAGGACCTTTCGTCCTAATTTGCAGCGCGTGCGAGTGATGGAAGGCGGTCGCATGGTTCGCAAGACGTTGTGCGGGAAGTGCATCAAGCGGCTTGCCCGCCCCTAGCCGCCCCATCAGCGACAAGGTTGTCAGTTGGTGGCCGCAGATGCGGCCACTTTTGGTTTTCTACTAACGCTGCAGCGATTCCCGCAGCGCAGCTACTCCAGCTTTGATTCCTTTCGGATGATCGAAGATCGAACTGGCGGCTACAAACACTTCTGCTCCAGCTTCTGCTGCCAGCGGTGCGGTTTGGGCGGTGATCCCGCCATCCACCTCGATTTTCACATCCAACTTGCGTTCATCGATCCACGAGCGAATGGTGCGTGCCTTTTCCAGGGCGGAGGGTATGAACTGCTGTCCCGAGTATCCGGGATTGACGGTCATCACTAATACTAGATCGACCAAGTCGAGAACTTCGTCCGCTGCTATGGCGGGCGTTCCGGGATTGAGCACAACTCCCGCCCGGACTCCGAGACCGCGGATGGTTTGCAGCGTTCGGTGCAACTGCGGCCCTGCTTCAGGGTGCACGGATAGCGAATCAGCTCCTGCTTCGACAAACGCCGGAAGTAAATGATCGGGTCGTTCAACCATCAGATGCACGTCCAGCGGCAACTTGGTTGCTCGCCGGCAGGCTTCCACAACCACGGGCCCCATGGTCAAGTTCGGTACGAAATGGCCATCCATCACGTCGATATGAATCCAATCCGCCCCGGCTTCCTCAGCCTGACGAATCGCCTCGCCGAGGTGAGTGAAGTCGGCGGATAGGATCGAAGCTGCAATCTTATACCCTTCGCTCATCGGACCAATGATACCGTCCCCAGTTCCGTTTATCAAGGTAAGGCCTTGTATTTTCATACGACGGTAAAAGCCGTCATTCGGTTAACACCTTCCTGGTTTGCGCGGTGCGTCGTCGGACGATCGAGGGTTGTTAGGAATCTGTAAGTTCAGGATCGGACATTTGGCCGCATACTTGATATGAACCGGTAGTCCTACGATCAAAGCATCACGAAGATGGTGATCGAGGATATCAGCATCGAAGCTGGCGAGGCAAAGCTTGAATGATTGCATGTTGCTTTGGTGGCAAACCTTGCCTAAGGGCGCCTTGCCTTCAGCAACCAATGGCTTGGACAGTTTCAAGAAGTCCGAAGCGTGGGTATTGTGATGAGTGTATTAAGCGATTTGATACAACTGGGCCGCAAGAATGGCTCGACGACTGAAGAGGGTCGCGAGCGCGAGGCTCTCAGGCAGCAGCGACAGCTTCTGATCCATGAAGTTGAGAGATTGCGCTCGATTCTGCGCATGTCGACCTCGCTATATTCATCGCTGGAATGCGAGCAGGTACTTGAGCTGGCGCTAGACCTCGGCAGCGCGGTGCTTTCGGAAACGGGCGAAGGAGATAAAGCCATCGTTCGTGCCCTCCTGCTCATTGGCGAAACCGGCCTTGAGATCGCAAGCTCACGAGGCCTCAACCACTCGGACCTAAAAGCCAAGCTTACCGGAAATCAAGGTGCGCTTCAATGGAGTCTCAACAGAGCTGAGACTGTGATCTGCGACAATCCTGCGGATGATCCCGAGCTGCATAAGCTTTCAAAGATGCACAAGTGCAGTACCGCCGTATGTGTTCCGCTTTCGTTGGATATGAATGTCTATGGATTGCTGCTCTACGCACATCCATCCCCCGACTTCTTCAGATCAGATAGGATCGAGCTGTTGAACGCGGTTGCCGGTCAAGCGATGATCGCTCTGCAGAATGCCCAACTGTATCAGGATCTGGCTCACGAGAAAGAACGAATGGCGGAGACGCTCGAAGAAGCCCGCAAGAAGCTGGCGCGCGATCTACACGATGGTCCGACCCAATCCGTCGGCGCAATCACCATGCGTGTCAATTTCGCCCGCAGGCTGATGGAGCGTGATCCCAAGGCAGCAAGCGATGAACTCTTCCGAGTTGAGGAGCTGTCGCGCCGAACATGCAAAGAAATGCGGCAGATGCTCTTCACCCTGCGGCCGCTTGTCCTCGAGTCAAGCGGGTTGATTGAAGCGTTGAAGCACTTGGCCAAGACTGCTCAGGAGACCTATGGTCAGAGCGTAATCGTGAAGGCCAAGGCGAAAGCTGCTGACGAACTCGAGCTTGGCAAGCAGAATGTCTTGTTCTACGTTGCTGAGGAAGCGATCAACAACGCCCGCAAGCACGCCCAAGCCGCCCACGTTTGGGTCCGCGCGAAGAGCAAGGATGATGTATTCATGCTCGAAATCGAAGATGACGGAATTGGCTTCGATCTAAAGGAAGCTACCGAGGGCTACGAAGAGCGTGGAAGCTTGGGATTGGTCAACATATACGAGCGAGCCGAGATCGTAAGCGGGCTGCTCAAGATCGATACGCAAAAAGGCAAGGGAACGATTGTCAAGCTGGCAGTTCCGCTTACGCCGGAGGCCGCGGATAGAATACGTCGACCAGGATTTGTCTTCTAGACCTGAATTGTCATCTCAGGTCTTGCATCCCCATCTTGCCCAACAATATGAAGCTGAGCGTTTGTCACGTCGCGCCTGAGTGATTCGGCGAAGTCACTGCTTTGCGATGCAAACTTCCGTTTAAGACGAGGTAGCGAGCTGCCCACAGCCTGCTTCGATGTCCAATCCGCGCCGGACTCGAATGGAGTTGGATATGCCGTGTTTGGAGAGCAACCGGACGAACTCATCACAATGGGTTGGAGATGAAGCCTTTCCGGGGTAGGTGGATGTGGGATTGAGCGGGATCAAATTGACATGACATCTCAACCCCTTGACCAGGGAAACGAGCGCCTGTGCATGCCCCACCCCATCGTTGAGTTCCTGTATCAGAGCCCACTCGAAGGTGACCCTGCGTCCCGTACGATCAACGTGCGCACGGCATGCGGATAGAAGAGCCTCCACCGGGTAGCGTTTGTTGGCCGGGATAAGTTGATTGCGCAGCTCGTTGGTGGCGGCGTGCAATGAAATGGCAAGATTTACCTGAGGGAAGTCATTGCCGAATTGTACGATCCCTGGGATCAATCCCACAGTGGATACAGTCATGCGGCGGGAACCGAATCGAAATCCTTGAGGATGATTTAAGCGCCGGATGGCTTGGGCTAGAGACTGATAGTTGTGGAAAGGCTCACCCATCCCCATGACCACGATGTTGTCCAGTCGACGCTCTTCCCTTTGCAATTGACGAGCGAAATGTAATGCCTGTATCACGATTTCGCCTGCGCTCAGATTGCGCCGGAGTCCCATCTGTCCGGTGGCGCAGAAGGTGCAGGCCATAGCGCAGCCGACCTGCGTGGAGATGCAGGCCGTCTGACGGCGGTCATAATGCATCAAAACAGCTTCCACCGACTGCCCATCATTCAGCGCAAGCAGCACTTTCTCAGTGGTTCCATCCTTTGAGCGCACGCAGCGCATAGGTTCGTATGCACCGAAGTCGAATGATTCGGCCAAGCGTTGTCGCAGGGCCGTAGGAAGCTCGGTCATTTCTTCAGGGGTGTGGACCAGCCGGTGATAGACCGCTTGCCAGATTTGGCTGGCCCTATAGGCGGGCTCATCCCACGATTGGATTATGGATTGCAGATCTTCCATTGATTGATCGTAGATAAGAGGGAGCGTGCTCATCAGGCCGATTTGCGGAGTTCCTCAAGGAAGCTGGGCAGGTCGTCGAAAATCCACGTTGGTTTGATGGGGGTATTGGCCACGTCTTCGCGGCGGGTGACTCCTGTGAGAAGTAATCCTGTGAGCAGTCCTGCCCGATGCCCTCCAAGAATATCTGTTTCGAGCCGATCTCCCAACATGAGCGTTGCCTTCGGCGGAGTACCGAGGCGGGCAAGTGCTTGCTCGAAAAGATGGGACTCAGGTTTGCCGATGATCACCGGCTCAACGCCGGTTGTGGCCTGCAGCGCGGCAAGAATGGCTCCGTTCCCTGGCGCGAGGCCGCGCTCGGTGGGGAACGAGGGATCTGGATTAGTGCCGACGAATAGAGCGCCATCACGGATTGCCAAGGAGGCTTCTGTCAACTTGCGCCAGTTGACCTGCCTGTCTATGCCCACAACCACCGCGCGAACGCCTTCCGCGCGTGCACGCATATCGAATCCTGCTCGGGCCAAAGCTGTGTGCAATGCACTCTCACCAATAGCGAACACCGCAGTTCCGGGTTCTATTTGCTCGCCAAGCCAGACAGTAGTCCCCTCAGCCGAGCCGAGCACTTCCTCCTCCTCGATATCTACCCATATGGTGTGAAGCTTGTTCTGCACGTTTGTGGGTGAGGCGCTGGCATTGTTGGTGACGAGCATGAAGGGGATCGATTTTTGGCGCAATGCCGGGATGAGGTCAACTGCACCGGGAAGAGCTTCGTTCCCGCGCCAAAGCACGCCGTCCATGTCGATGATCAAGCCGCGTATTTCGGAGAGTGAGGACTTTTTGCTCACGAATTCATCCTTTATATTGGCGGATCGGGTTTGATTTGATGGAGACTCGGCGACCGGAGCGGGATTGAACTTGGCAAGTCACTTGCCAAATTTGCGCATCAAATACTCGTAGACCGGCCGATCGATGCGACCCGCATCGAAATCAGTTCGATCCTCGAAGTTCTCGCTGCCTATGAACTCTCTGAGAGCTTTGCGTGTGGGCTGGTCATAGTCCCCACTGATGACGGCGTCGAAGTAGCCCAATTGCTGCATGGTCTTTTGAAGCCGTTCCGCTACCTCACCGCTAATGGCAAGCTCCTCCTCGTCACTGCTCTTTTCGAAATACAGGCGATGGAGTTCGATCAGTTCGGCCAGCCGGGGAACGGGATCGGCGTGATCGTCCACGCGGTAATCCATCCAGCGGTCGTTGAAACCCGCATAGCCGCCCTTGGGCTTCACCACGAAGAGAGCCGCGCTCTGCTTTCCGCGCCGATCTCCACCCGCCCTATCTCCGGCGAGCAGGGCAGCCAGCAACCTGGCCGGCAAATCTCCCTTGGTGTCAAGGAACGTCGAGACCATGGCTTCGATGGTTTCCGGACCGGTCAGAATATTGCCTTGAGCAGCGAAGTGCTTTCCGATCTCGCCGCCTGCCCAAGGTAGGCAATCCTTCCCGGTGAAGGTTGCGGCATTGCCCTTCGCGTCGACCGTGCCGGCCTGTCGTGTTTCGCGCTCGGGATCATCGCTTACGAGCGCGTCGAGGGCCTGCTGAGCGCTTTTCCCCGAGGCCATCATTTCCAATCCGCGCGGACCATATGTCGTGTTTGCATAGGATTGCGTAGCCACCGCGCCAACATCCGCCGCAGCCCAAGGAACCACCGCGCCGACAGCAGGGAACTTGGAAGCTACCGCGATTCCCCACGCCTTATCTTGAGGATCGAAACCCACGATAGAGAATGTCGAATAATGGAATGGTTGCTCGTGCTTAGGGCCTTCAGGCGGCATCGGAGAGATCTTGTGGATGCCCAAGGGAAAGATCCTCGCCCTTTTCGTCCTGGATTTGCGGCGATACGGATCCTTCAATGGCATCCCTGTCGACCAGAACCTTGCGGATATCAGGCCGGGAGGGGATGATGTACATCACGTCCAGCAGTGACTTCTCGATGATCGAGCGCAGGCCGCGCGCGCCAGTCTCGCGCAACATCGCCAATTCTGCGGCAGCATCCAGGGCTTCGTCGGTGAATACCAGTTCAACCTTGTCCATCTCGAACAGGCGCTGGTATTGACGCACAAGCGCGTTGCGCGGCTCGGTGAGGATCATTCGCAGGGATTCCTTGTCGAGAGGATCGACGGAAACCGAAACTGGAAGACGTCCCACGATCTCGGGGATCATGCCGTAGCGCATCAGGTCGTCGGGGGTGATAAAGCGTAGCAGCTCGCTATCTTCCGCCTCTCGCGCTTCGCCCGAAGAGCGCTTGCCGGTGAAGCCCATGCTGCCGTGCTTGCGGATGCGCTTGGAGATGATCCCTGGCAGGGTGTTGAATGTGCCGCCGCAGATGAAGAGGATGTCGTTGGTATTGACCTGAATGAACTCCTGCTGCGGGTGCTTGCGGCCGCCCTGAGGGGGGACGTTGACCACCGCGCCCTCGATGATCTTGAGCAGCGCCTGCTGAACTCCCTCCCCGGAGACGTCGCGTGTGATGCTTGGGTTGTCACCCGTCTTCCGGGCGGTCTTATCGATCTCATCGATGTATACGATTCCTCGCTCGGCGCGAGGGACATTGAAATCGGAAGCCTGAAGCAAGCGCAACAGGATGTTCTCCACATCCTCGCCGACATATCCTGCCTCGGTCAGCGCGGTGGCATCGGCGATGCAGAAGGGAACATCAAGCGACCTGGCGAGCGTCTGCGCTAGCAGGGTTTTTCCGCATCCGGTCGGGCCGACTAAGAGGATGTTGGTCTTATCCAGTTCGACGTGCGGGCCGCCGCGATTGGCGATGCGTTTGTAGTGGTTGTACACAGCCACTGAGAGCACGCGCTTTGCGTGATCCTGCCCGACGACGTATTCATCTAGTCGCGTGAAGATGTCCTTTGGGGAAAGCGCAGGACGACCACCAGTTGTGAATCCCGCGCTTGCGGGACGGCGGTCGCCGTCGAGAATGTCGCGGCAAAGATCGACGCACTCGTTGCAGATGAAGACTTCGTCGGGTCCAGCGATCAAACGTCGAACTTCACTCTGACTGCGATTGCAGAACGAGCAGTTGCGCGGCGCAAGTTCTTCCTCAATTTCGGGCGACATCTTTTAGCTGCCTGCTTTCTCTTTTTCCTTGTCCTTTGCCTTGTCGCTCTTCTCTACCGGTGTCATAACCTTGTCTATGATACCGTATTTTTGGGCTGCCGTGCCATCCATGTAGAAGTCGCGTTCTGTGTCATTTTCGATGACTTCCAGCGTTTGTCCGGTGTGTTGAACCAGGATGGCGTTGATCTTTTCCTTCAGGCGCAAGATCTCTTTGGCCTGGATCTCGATGTCGGTCGCTTGGCCCTGCGCGCCGCCCAACGGCTGATGCAGGTGGATGGTAGCGTGTGGGAGCGCGTAGCGCATACCCTCGGTGCCTGCGGAAAGAAGCACGGTACCGAAGGATGCGGTCACGCCTACGGCGACGGTCGAGATCGGAGCGTTCACCTGCTGCATCGTATCGTAAATGGCCAGTCCAGAGTAGATCGCTCCGCCTGGGCAGTTGATGTACATCTCGATTGTGCGTTCCGGATCTTCGTTATCGAGGTACAAGAACTGCGCCACGATCAGGTTGGAGACCTGGTCGTTGATCGGTGTGCCCAAGAAGACGATGCGCTCCTTGAGCAGTAGCGAGTAAATATCATAGGCTCGTTCCCCGCGGCCAGATGTTTCGATGACCATCGGGATGAGAGCATGTGGGTTTATTGTCGACTTGGTATTCACGGTCACTCCTGGGATTTATCCTTATCGGACTCTGGCGGCTGGTCAATAGTCCCTTGGTCTTTTGGCTTTGGAGCATCAGCCTGGCCTTTGGCAATTGCCATCAGCCGACTAATTGCTTTCTCTGTAAGCAGATCCAATTCAATGCGGCGCCGTCCTAAAGGCTGCTCGAAACTCTTTCGCAGTTTACCAGCATTCTCTCCAAATGGCGCCACCAAACGATCGATTTCGGCCTCCACCTCATCATCAGCGACCTCGATAGTCTCGGTTTCGACCACCTTGCCCAAAACCAGCGCCCGCTTGAGTCGATCGTTCGCCTGGGGTTTGAGCTCCTCGCGAAGCTCCTCGATGGATTTGGCTTCGATCTTCAGGTAGTCTTCCAGAGTAAGCCGCTGGTTCTCAAGGCGGCGGGAAAGATCTCTCACCATCCCGTCCAGCTCCTCTTCAAGCAGCACCGGAGGATAGTTTATCTTGGCCCCTTCGACTGTGGCGTCGATTACCAATCCGGCATACTCGGTATCCACCTTGCGTTGCTCTTGTTCTTCGAGTTGTTTTCGCACGTTGATTCGCAGGTCGAGAAGGTCCTTGAAGTCCCCCACGGCTCGCGCCAGGTCGTCCGACCAACTGGGCACGAAGCGTGACTTCACCTCTTTGCAGACAAGATGGAAGTCGGCCGCACGATCCTGAAGCGGTTCATTGGAATGATCCTTGGGGAAGGTATGGGAGAAGTCTTTCTCTTCCGTTGAAGCCAGCCCCAGCAAGTGCTGCTCGAATCCGGGAAAGGGCCATTCGGTCTCTTCTGAAATGAGCAATGAGAGGTCTTTCTCGGCCATCAGAACGGGATTCATGCCCTCCTCGGGGTCGCGCAACTCAGCCTTGAGATCCAGCACGATGACATCTCCGATTTCAGCCGGGCGATCGGCATGTTCGATAACCGCTTGGCCCTGCTGGATTTCATCCATCGCTTTCTCGAGAGCCTCGTCGCTCACTTCTGCTGCCTCGAAAGGTAACCGAAGATCAAGATACTTGCCCACTTCCACATCGGGCGATTGGGGAACAGTGTAGCGCAAGACAAGCGGGTCCTTGCTGACGATCTCTTCCAGCTTTCCGGGTGCATAGGGTTCCAGCTCGGCTTGATCAATCGCTTGGCGGTAGACGTCCTGCCCAAGGTCGTCGAGCGCTTCTTCGAACACGGTCTCGTCGCCAAACTTGCGCAACACTATATCGAAAGGCGCCTTGCCCGGCCGGAAGCCGGGGATTTTGGTGCGCTTGCTCAGGCGCCGCGCCGCGGTTCGCATGGCGGCGCGCAGTCGGTCGTCGGGTACCTCAACAGTCAATTGGACCTGGCGATCGTCCAGGTCTTTGGTCTTGATTTTCAATTTGGCTTTCCTTCCGAGGAACGCGCGCTGGAATCCTTGCTTGGACGATGCAGATCACTCGACGATGGGGAAGGCGCGCCCCAGGTGGGGAAGGAGGGATTTGAACCCTCACGCCTTGCGGCACGTGATTCTAAGTCACGCCTGTCTGCCAATTCCAGCACTTCCCCGTGGGCAGATTATAGCTTTCCGAATATGCGCTGTAAAGGTGAGACTGGAGGGATGGCCAAACGAAGGCCGCAGAAGTTCATGATGTACCAGAGCCGATGCTGCTTGGCTTCGGTGGGAATTGAGTATGGGTCATGGGAAACTGCTTGGCGGGGGCGCCGCGCGGGTCATGATAGCTGCTGCATGGTGCAAGGCGTCGACCAGGGAGACCTAGGCGTTTGGACCAAGACAGGCGCGCAACTGAGCCAGGTGCATCAGGTCGTGATCGGTGGCGATCGAGGTGATCTCACTGAGGGTCGTCGGCCCGATCAGGGCGTGCCGTGCAGGGCGGAGCCATTCCCCGGGATCGATGGATTCCAGGCGAGCGATCGTATCCTTGCGGGCTTGCACGAATGCCTGCAGAGCTGGATGAGGAGGCTGAGCGGCGTAGCCGCGCGCGGCAGCCCAAGCATCAGGATCGGCGGCATGCACGAAAGGGTTTTGCTGATCAAGGACGGCTTGAACGCGCAGCTGGTTGACTTCAAGCTCGACATCGCGCATGTGGCAGATGATCTCTACGGGGGCCCATGCCCCGGTCTGAGGACACCCCGACCATGAATCCCCGTCCAAATCAGAGAGCATCTTCAGAAATGCGGCCAAGTGCCCCTTGAGCCTGGCAAGCACGCTGGCAGGTTGGCTTGTGGCGTTGGGATCAGCGCCTTGCGGAGCTTCGAACTCGAGCCAAGAGAGGACATCGTCAAGAGAGCCGCCGTGGAGTGGCTCTTCAGGATGGTCGTCAATGTGAAAGACAGGAATACCAAGCGCCTGCGAAGGCACGAGGTCGTTCTTAGGATCGTTTCCGACCATGGCAGCTTCGTTGGTGCGCCGGCCAAGGTGTCCCAAGACCTCGGCGTAGTAGGCCATATTGGGCTTGCAGAAGTGAAAACTCTCATAGCTGGTGATCAGCGCATACGGGAAATCATCGGTGCCGATTTCTCCCCAAGCCATGCGCTGCGTAATCGCGGTGAGTGGGAAGAGCGGATTAGTAGCGATGACCACTTCAAGTCCACGCTGCAGTGCCTGCTCGATCAAAACCCTGGCTTGTGGACGAACCTGGATCAGGGGTTGCAGCATTGGGTACCGATTCGCATAGAAATCGTCGATCGAATCACGCAATTCGCTTTCGGAGACTCCAAGGGTAGGGTAGAAGTGAGCTGCAAAAGCCTGCTCGAGCGTGACCTCCGGATCATCGTTTTGTGTCATCCTCATCGTTGCGCTGAGCAGGGTGGGCGTGAATTCCTCTGGCGCAACGAGGTCGGCGTTGTGCTCGCTGAGCAGATCGAGGTATTTGGGGATGAACTCTCCCATGTCGTTGCCGATCAACGTGCCGTCGAGATCCAGAAGCAGGGTAGAGATCACGTCTCCTCCGCGAGTGATGTGATGTCTGGAAGATCAAGGTGGCATTGGCCACAACCGATTTCGGGCTCGGCGACATCCTGAAGAGAACGAGTGCAATGCGCGGAAACCTCCACGCCCTTTCCGATGCCCAGGATTCCGGTCTTCGCACGGGCTTCCAGAACCATGTGGGGACAGGCGTTGGCGAGCACAATCCGGGGCACGGCGCATCGGGAGCAAAGATCCGGTGTCCATGGACCGCCTCCCGGCGTGCGCTCGATCAATCGACAAGCCTCCTTTTCACGACCGCGATGAAAATCGGCGTAGTAGAAGGGGCATTCAGTGCCTGCTGGTGTGCGCATTGTCCGCTATTCTGCTGGGGGGTTCAAGCTCGGGTGATGTAGGCGCCGTTTCGCGTGTCGACCCGGATGGTGTCTCCACTTTGCACGAACAGCGGAACCTGGACCTTGAGCCCGGTTTCGGTTGTGACGATCTTGTTGGCGCCGGTGGCTGTATCTCCCTTCACGCCGACCTCGGCATCTGTAATCTTCAGATCGACGCTCGTGGGGAGATCGATATCCAACGGCTTGCCTTGGTAGAATGTGAGCTTGACCTGCAATCCCTCCGTCATGTAATTCACCGTGTCGCCCAGTACTTCGGAGCTTAGTTCAGGTTGCTCGTACGTTTCCACGTCCATGAAGTGGAACATCTCACCTTCACGATAGAGGAACTGAGCCGTGCGGTATTCGAGCCGGATATCCTGCACACGATCGCTTGAAGAGAATGTCTTCTCCGAGATGGCGCCGCTGACAAGATCGCGAATCTTGACGCGAATGGTGGCCTTGCCTCTGCCCGGCTTGTGGTGGGCATACTCCAATACCTTGTACAGCTTATCGTCGAGTTCGAACGTCACGCCGCTGCGCAATTCGTTGACATCGATCACGGTTGTCGTTCCTCTCTGGTTGAATTCCTGGCATTATATCGCCTTGCTTGGAATGGCGTCAATCTTCTGCGGCGCATAGTATTGATCTGCAACACCTTGCACGTTTTCCGACCCGCAGGAGATAGATGTTATCCGAATTTTGCTCGGATC
>DAOVIK010000379.1 GCA_030673735.1 Anaerolineae bacterium | reverse complement strand
CGCTGGCGAGGCGGCCGCAAAAAGGCACGTCGTCGAAAACGCCCTGAAATACGTTAAGCTCCTGCGCGCGCACATCGCCAAGGAAGATGGCGTTCTTTATCCGATGGCGGATCGAGCCATCCAAGGCGATGCCCGGGAAGAATTCTCGCAGGCGTTCAAGCAAGCCGCGCAGGAGGAGACAAGCCAGGGCGTGTTCGAAGAGTTCACCGTGCTGGCGGAGGCAATTGAACGCGAAAGTGCCCGGTAGTCAAAGTCGCAGCGATGCCTGACTAATGCCAGTCTCACTGCCCCAGACGCGTCAAACGTGATGCGACGGAGAAGCAACATGGCTTCAACGGAGACGATCGTGCCGCAGCTCCCGCGCGATCGGGTCGACGAGCATATTGGCTCAAATATCTTTGTCTATCTCGACAAAGACCATCCCCTGTGCAGATTCGCTCCAAAGGGGTAGTAGGGGGGAGTGGGATAGGACCATGGACCTTGTCGTGGAAACCAAGGAACTACACAAGCATTTTGGATCGATCCGCGCGGTGGATGGGATCAATCTCTCCGTTCAGTCCGGCGAGATCTTCGGCTTGATCGGTCCCAACGGATCGGGAAAGACGACGCTGATCCGCCTTCTGATCGGGCTGCTTCTCCCCACGTCTGGAAGCATCAAGCTGCTTGGCGAGGATGTGCCCAACAAGGGCATTCTGGCGGAGGTGGGCTACATGACCCAGACCAGCGCGCTTTACGAGGAGCTGACCGTTCGGGAGAATATCGCCTTCTTCGCCGAGATGTGCGGCAGGAAGGATGCGGCGTGGATGGACGAGGTGATCGATCTTGTCGATCTCCAGGATCGCTCACACAGCATCGTGCGCACATTGTCGGGAGGGCTCAGGCAGCGGACTTCGCTGGCATGCGCCATGGCCCACAGGCCACGCATCCTGCTGCTCGACGAGCCGACGGTGGGCGTCGATCCACAGCTTCGAGCAATCTTATGGTCCTATTTCCGCAAGTTGGCCGAAAGAGGAGTCACGCTGATCATCTCCAGCCACGTGATGGACGAAGCCGAGCGATGCGATCGCTTGGGTTTCATGCGTCAGGGAAGGTTCTTGGCTGAAGGTACGGCGGCTGAGTTGCGAAGCCAGAAGGGTGCCGGCACGCTTGAGGAAGCCTTCTTGCTGCTAGCAGCAGGCGGCATGGACGGAGGTGCGCAGTGAACTGGCGGCGTATTTGGACACTCACAAGGCGGGTGATGAGGCAGGTGCTGCGTGACCGCAGGACGGTGGCGCTGCTCATCGCTGCCCCAATGCTCATTCTCACAATCGGCGCAATCCTGTTCCGTTCCGAGATAGGGGCCATTCCCCTGGGTGTGGTGAATGAGGATCCAGGGGTGACGGTTCCTGTGATAGGCACGATCGACCTCGGCCAGCGCATCATGGACGAGCTGGCTGACGGCGACTCGCTTGAGGTGATCGAACTGAGCCTGGACGAAGTTGATGACCGGCTGCGCGACGGCAGCGTACAGGGCGTGATCGTCTTTGCGGAGGATTTCACCGCCAGCTTCCTGGAGAATCACCAGGCGAAGCTTGACCTGCGCCTGGAAGGCTCGAATCCGACACGCAGCATGGCGATCACGGCCAGCGTAACCCAGGCGGCGATGGAGAGCCTGGCCGGCCTGGCAGGCACCGGCCTCGGCTCGCCCGGTATTCCACCAGTCGGGGAGGGGGAGAGCTCGCTGCCTGTGTCGGTGGAGCCGACCTACCTCTTTGGCGGAGAGCAATTCGATTTGATGGACTTCGTGGCGCCGGTCTACGTGGCTTTTCTGGCAATGTTCTTCGTATTTCTGCTGTCCTGCGTCGCCTTTCTGCGCGAGCGCTCCCAGGGAACCATGGAGCGCCTGGCGGCAACGCCGGCGACGCGTGCCGAGATCGTGCTGGGGTACATGTTTGGCCTGGGCCTCTTTGCCTTGATCCAGGTGACGGTGATCCTGCTCTTCACCGTCTGGGTGCTCGAGATCAACTACCTCGGAAGCCTGGCGCTGCTGTTCCTGGTGATCGCCCTGCTGGCCCTCGTGGGAGTCAACATGGGAATCCTGGCCTCGGCCTTCGCCCGCAATGAGTTTCAGGTCTTGCAGTTCATTCCGATCGTCATCATCCCTCAGGTGCTGCTCGGCGGCACGTTCTGGGCCGTCCCAGATCTTCCAGCGTACCTGCGCCCCTTTGGCT
>DAOVIK010000194.1 GCA_030673735.1 Anaerolineae bacterium | reverse complement strand
TCGATCGGTTGGATGAGGTCCTGATGGAACTTCGGCGTGTGCTGTGCCCTGACGCCCGGTTTGTGTTCACCGTGCCAAACACGGGCTACAGCCGTGAGCTCAGCGTGCCCAAGCAGCTTTCGCGGCTGGGATTGCGATCGCTGGGCGATGCTTACAACGACTGGTTCATGCGCATGTCGCGTACTAAGAACCTGTTCGATGAGAACCAATGGATCGAAAAGCTGGCGCAGGCGGGATTTGCGGTTGAGCGCACGCAACGCTATTTCTCTCCCGCCGCCCTAAGGATGCTCGAGTGGGGGCACTACTTTGGAGGCCCGTGCCTGCTGCCGCGGGTGCTGACCGGGCGTTGGATTCTGGCTCCCACGCGCTGGAACCTATGGTTGACGGAGAGGCTGGTTAGGCGCTACTATCTTGAATCGCCCTCGGACGACGGCACGTATACGTTTTACGTCGCCCGCAAGCAATAGGCCGCGAAGGAGATTGCATTGAGCAGCGAAGGCCGTGAACCTAGCCTGGAACCATCGGTGCTCGACTGGTTCAAATCGCTATTGCGCTTGAAGCCTATTCCCATTCCGGATGAGCAGAGCGCGCTGCAGCCGGCGGAGTACCCGCGCGAGGCGCTTATTCGCGAAGCCTTGGAAGCCAAACCCGCTTTCCGTCTTCGCTGGGCGCATATTCGCCTGCCGTCGGCGTTGATGCTGGCCATGTTCGCCCAAGTGCGGCTGGAGTTGCGCTCGGAGCCGATCTGGCTGAGCATCATCTTCTACGTCATTGCGGCGATGCTGGCCGGCTTGGCGATCTGGGCCGGGGATCTCTCGGTAGGGCGGCCTCGCCAAAGAGAAGGTGTCGAGGTAGGTATGGTGCAGGTGCGCCTCACCTTCTTGGTAGCGGCCGCCGTGCTCTCACTTCTGACATGGATCACCTCGTCAGGCAACCTCTTCCGTTTCTCCACCGTGCTCTTCTGGGCCGCGGCCATGATTTGCATCGTGCTTTCTCTGTGGGAAGGGAACATCAGCCTGGCGGCCATATGGGGCAACATCAAGCGCTGGTGGGAGGAGAACCAGAAAATTGTGCGCATCAGCAGCTGGAGCCTGCTGGTTCTGGGAGCTCTCGGCCTCGCAGTTTACTTCCGCTTCACGCAGCTCACGACCGTACCCCTGGAGATGTGGAGCGATCACGCCGAGAAGCTGCGTGATGTGACGGATGTGCTCAACGGCGAGACCCGGATATTCTTTCCCGCGAATACCGGCCGTGAGGGACTACAGTTTTATCTTGCCGCGGCCACGATCAAGCTCCTCAATACGGGCATTTCGTTCCTAACGCTCAAGATCGGGACCGCACTAGCGGGTGTGCTCACGCTGCCTTACTTGTATCTGTTTGCGCGCGAGTTTGGCGGGCGCAAGGTCGCTCTGGCTGCGCTGCTTCTGGCAGGCGTGGCGTTCTGGCCCAACACGATCAGCCGCTTCGGACTTCGCTTCCCGCTTTATGCGCTGTTTGCTGCTCCGGCGATGTACCATCTCGTGCGCGGTTTGCGTTTGAAGCAGCGCAATCATCTCTTGCTTTGCGGCTTGTTCACCGGTCTCGGCTTGCACGGCTATTCCCCGGCTCGGGTTATCCCTTTAGCGGTTGCCGTGGGTGTAGGTCTCTACCTGCTCCACAGGACGGCGCGCGGCCAGCGCTGGCAGATTCTGGGCTGGTTGGTGGCTTGTGGCTTGGTGGCGTTGGTGGTGTTTCTGCCGCTGCTTCGTGTGGCCGTCGAGATGCCGGAGGATTTCTTCTATCGCCAGCTCACTCGCGTTACTGATCTTGAGCGCGACCTGCCCGGTAGCCCACTTGGAATCTTTGTTGTCAATGTGCTCAAAGGGCTCGGCATGTTTGGGTGGGACAATGGCACGATCTGGGCGATTACCATGACCGGCAGGCCGGAACTGGATTGGGTCACGGGGGCATTGTTCCATCTTGGCGTCGTCATCACGCTTGTGCGATATATCCGCAAACGCAACTGGCAGGATCTGTTCATCCTGATTTCGATATTGATCTTGATGCTGCCTTCAACGTTATCGATAGCCTTCCCCAACGAGAATCCCGCGCCCAATAGGTCGTCGGGAGCAATCGTACCGGTGTTCACGCTGGCCGCCGTGGCGCTGGCGGCGATTCCCGAGTGGGTGAAATCACAGTGGAAAGATCGGCGCGCCATCTGGCTTGGTCGGCTCGCCGCCGTGGGGCTCTTTCTCATCGCTGCCACCACCAACTACCGTCTGACCTTTAGTGAGTTTGCCACGCATATTCGCCTCGTACACCATAATACGAGCGAGGTGGGTCGAGCGATCGAGGGCTTCGCTGAATCCATTGGCACGTACGATACCGCGCATGTCATTCCCTATCCGTACTGGATGGATACAACCCTGGTTGGTATACAGGCCGGTCAAGGAGTCCGGAATTTCGCCTACTGGCCGGACCAGCTCGAGGAGCTAGCATTTGAAACGCGTCCTCAGTTCTTCGTATTCAACAAGGACGATATCGATAGCTTGAGCCGTCTTCAGACGCTGTTTCCCGAGGGAAGCCTCAAGCGCTGGGAATCTGAGACCGAAGGCAGAGATTTCTTGATGTATTCCGTTCCCGCAAGACCGGAGCTGTTGCAGGAGCCGCCGCCGTGACGCAACCATCCGAGGCACCTGCAAAGAGCATTCCGAGTAAACGGCGGATACACGTCCGGCGCGAGGTTGTGACCGGATTGATTCTGCTCGGCATCATGGCGCTTGCCGCCTACCTGCGCTATGTGGGTGTGAACTGGGATGAGTTCTCGCACAATCATCCCGACGAACGCTTCCTTACGATGCTGGAAGGAGCCCTCCAGCTCCCCGACAGCCTCGGCGAGTATTTCCGAACCGATACCTCGCTACTGAATCCGCACAACGTGGGTCGCACTCATTTTGTGTACGGCACGCTGCCGATCTTTCTCATTCGCTACCTGGCAGAGTGGGTGGAGAAGCTGGGCTTTAACGACATCCACCTGCTGGGCCGAACGGTCGCAGCAACCTTCGATCTGATCTCGGTCTTTCTGGTCTACTTAATCGGCAGCCGCCTCTACCGGCGGCGAGTGGGATTATTGGCGGCGGCGTTTGCGGCCACATCGGTGCTTCTCATTCAGCACTCCCATTTCTTCGTAGTTGATTCCTATGCCAACACGTTCATCCTGGGCGGGATCTACTTCGCGGTGCGTGTGTTGGACAGCGGTCGATTGCGGGAGTATCTCTTCTTTGGTCTTGCTCTCGGAATGGCGGTGGCATCGAAGATCAGCGCTTTCCCGCTGGCGGGCGTGGTCGTATTGGCGGCGGGGCTGCGCGCCTGGCAGCGACCACCGGAGGAACGGCTTGCTGCCGTATGGACCGAATTCCGCGGCCTGCTCTTGGCGGCTTTCGTTTCTCTTTTAGCATTCCGAATTCTTCAACCCTACGCCTTCACAGGAACCTCCTTCTTCGACGTGCGCCTTAACTCCGCCTGGCTGGAGGACCTGCAGGAACAAAGCGTGCAGTCATCCGGCGCCGGTGATTCGCCGCCGGCGTGGCAATGGGCCGATCGCACTCCTATCCTGTTCTCACTCAAGAACATGGTGCTTTGGGGGTTGGGACCGCTGCTGGGGATCACTGCATGGGTGAGTTGGGGGTGGGCCCTGGTGCGCATGTTCAAAGGGGAGCTGAAGCGTCACATCCTGCTCGTCGTTTGGACGGGCGCGTTCTTCCTCTGGCAGTCGGTGGGTTTCACCGCCGCCATGCGCTATCAACTTCCCGTTTACCCAACATTGGCGATCCTGGCGGCATGGGGTCTTTGGGAAGCGTGGGATCGAGCGAGTTCGGCAAGCAATCGGCGCGCGTTCTGGCGCGCCCTCGTCGCTGGGACTGGCGCGCTAGTGCTCCTGACAACCACGCTTTGGGCTATTGCCTTCACATCCATCTACACGCGCCCGCTTACACGCGTTGCTGCCTCGCGCTGGATATACAACCATGTTCCAGGCGTGGTGAACCTTGTTGTGCAGACCTCCGAGGGATCGCTGTTGGAGCCGATCCCCATGCCCCGCAATTTCACGCTTGATGGCGGAACGGATTACAGGTCGGTGTTTAGGAGTCACCTGGATGGCGCGGTTACCGCCATCCGCCTGCCGTACGTAACGGCGATCGGCGAAGCGCAGGATGAAATCCAGCTGCGGGTGACCCTGCGCAGTGTCGAGGATGTGCAGATTGCAGTGACGGCGGATTATCAGGGAACGCTCCTCGCTGAGGAAGAATCTGCGATCGAGATACCGTTGGAAGCCAGCTTCATTCT
>DAOVIK010000102.1 GCA_030673735.1 Anaerolineae bacterium | reverse complement strand
GCAATGGAGAAACACGGTCCCTTGGCCCCCAACTTGATGGCCACCATACCCGCGGCACCGTTGGGCATGAACATCGGTATTATGAACGGATTGAGGCGGCGAGCTCCGGACTCAAAGAGCACTCTGAAGGCGCCATGAAGGGTGATGAAGCCTCCAACCGCGGAAGAAACGATGACCGCCACCCGCCCGGCATTTTGCTCTCCAATTTCCAAACCGGATTGCTGCATCGCTTCCTGAACTGCCGCCATTGCATACTGCTCATACAGGTCCATGCGACGCGCTTCTTTCGCGCTCAAGTGCTGCAAGGCGTCGAAGTCATTGATCTCACAAGCGATGTGCACCAGCATGTCGGAGGAATCGAAGCGCGTGATGGGACCAACGGCAGAAGCACCGTTGATCGCACTTTGCCATGTCGACGCGACATCAAGGCCGATTGGATTGACCGTTCCCATGCCGGTGACCACTACTCGATGCGTCATTTCCCTTCACCTCGATCTTCAGCGACTCTAGAGCCCATGCCAAACTCACGTCGGCGGGCACTATATCACACGAGTGTCCTTGAAGCCTGATCCAGTGAGAACAACCACAACCGGATCCGGAAGCTCCGCCAAGACAGTCCCCAGCGCAGGCCAAACCACCGCAGAGGTTGGCTCTACATAAAACCCTTTGGAAGCCAGCGCGTCGCGTCCCTCGATGATCTGCTGCTCCTCAACCGCCAGAATCCGGCCGCCCGAAGCCTGAACCGCAGCGAGTACCGCATCCAAACGCAACGGCCGCGCAATCCGAATGCCCTCCGCCAATGTCTCGCCTTCGCCGCTATAGTCCAGCCCATCTTCCCCACGGCTAAAGGCCTCCCAGATGGGGGCGCAGGCGCGTGCCTGTACGCCCACAATCTTCGGCATGGAACTGATCCGCCCGGCAGCCAGCATTGATTCGAAGCCGTAGTATGCACCAAGCAGAAGCGTGCCCTGGCCCACGGGCAGTACCAGCGCTCCCGGAGCACTCCCCAACTGATCTACAATCTCGAACGCCATGGTTGCCATGCCCGCCAGCACATGCGGCAAATGCGCATGGCTGGCATACGCTGTTCCGGCTTCGGCACGCTGGCGGACTGCATCGGAAGCTGCAGACCGAGGACCAGGAACGGGCACGATCTCGGCTCCCGCCATTTCGATCTGAGCCCGTTTGGGACCCGCCGCGTATTCCGGCACGTAGACTGTCGCCCTAATCCCCGAGCGAGCACAATATGCGGCAAACGAGGCGCCAGCGTTTCCGGAGGAATCCTCGACCGCCTCGCGCACGCCCTCTGCCAACAGGGCGCTCACAATCACGGCCGAGCCCCGATCCTTGAAGGAACCAGTGGGATTGAGGTGTTCGCACTTGAAGAAGATCGTTCGCTGATCCACGACCTGCGGCAGCAAGGGGGTTCCGCCTTCGCCGATGCTCACTAGAGTTGCATCCGGAGGCAAGGGCAATGATCGGCGATATTGGCCCATTCCTTTGCGAATCGGCCTCCTAGCCTCGTCCACCTCAACTGGGAGAGGAAGCTGGAGCTTGAAAATGCCCCCGCAGGCTGGGCAAACGTGGGGAAAACCTTCTGAGGAATAAGGCTCTTCACAGGAGCCGCAGTAAAAGGGCCAGGACCACCTGCTGTGCTTCACCAGATCAAAGCTTTCTCAATCATGCTCGGTTGGATGGTAATCCCCCTGAACCCAGGAAGCGCTACCCGGGCCGACCTCCTTCTTCCACACGGGAACGATCTCTTTGAGGCGATCGATGCCATAGCGGGCGGCCTCGAAGATTCCCTCATCGCGGTGTGCGGATGTGCATGCTATCATCACCGCCGGCGTGCCAGGCTCAAGACGGCCAATGCGCTGTACGATTGCAACCCCCTCGACGGCCGGCCAACGAGCTCTAATCTCATCAGCCAGTTGCTGCAGCTTGCTTTCCGCCATCTCAGGGAAGCTTTCGTACTCCAAATGGGAGGTCTCTCTTCCGCCTTCGCGCTCGGTAACCTCACGAACTACGCCGGTAAAGACGCAGGCTGCGCCTGTTGTAGGCGTTACGAGGCGCTGCAGCAGCGCGTTCAGATCGAGGGGATCTTCGGTCAGTTGGAAGAAGTCCAACGACGGTGATTTCGACCCGCCGCTCACGGGAGGAAAGACCGCCACCTCATCCCCCTCCGCTAGCGTTTCCTCGGGGAAGGCATATTGCCTGTTGACGGCAAATATCGCCATCTCGAGCGGTTCGGCAAGATTGGGATGTATTTCGCCGAGATGGGCTTTGAGATCCTGGACCGTCGCCCCATCGGGAAGAGTCAGGTCTTCCTGGCGATCACCAGCTCGCTCGCGCAGCAGCGCGAAGTAGAGAACCCGCACACGCATGCGCTCAATCCTCCAGCACCACATCCCCGCTTCGGCCGCCGCGCTTCTCCAGCAGGCGAATCTCGACGATGCGCGCACTGCGCTCCACTGCCTTGATCATGTCATAGACGGTCAGCGCGGCGACAGCTGCCGATGTCAGCGCTTCCATTTCCACTCCCGTGCGGGCGATCGTGCTCACGCTTGAAGTGATCTGCACACCCGGCAGTTCGTTGTCGAACTCCAAATCAACCTTGATATGAGTCAGGGGCAACGGGTGGCACAGGGGGATCAATTCGGAGGTTCGCTTCGCGGCCATCACCCCAGCGAGTTCGGCAGCCGCGCGAACATCCCCCTTCCCCAAATCCCCCTTGCGCAGCAGCGCCAGCGTTTCGGCGGACATCTTCACCGCCGCCCGCGCTTTCGCCACACGCTTGCTTTCGGCCTTGTTCCCTACGTCGACCATCCTCGCTCGGCCGGATTCGTCGAGATGGCTCAGCTCCTTTTCAGCCATGACTGGATTATAACGGAAACCCCAATGCCGGACTCGACGTGCAACCGCTAGCAGCGTCATGTATTTCGAAAACCACAACAATGCTTTGTCCGCGATGCCATTTCAACTTGCAGGTTCGCCAAATCCGACCGTAGGCGATCCCTTCCCGGAAGCATCGAGCCCCACCTGTTAGGAACAGCTGATAACTGGACCCTTTGTGCTTCAAAGGTGGACTCGATAGCTTTCGATGACCAACCTCAAGATCATAAAAGATCTGCACCCATTCGTATAACTTTCACCTCACCCCCTGTCCCCCCTCTCCGCGATTTTACTTACTCAATAATCGAGAAACCGATGCGGAAAGGGGGGAGAGAATATTGAGAAGGGGGGCACGCTCGGCGTGCCCCCCTTCTCAAAAAGAAGACTTCCCCTCCCCCGATGGCGAAGCCAATGGGGGAGGGGACAAAGGGGTGGGGGCAAAAACGAAGTGACCATATCTATGTTCGAACGTGTCTAAAGGCCAGAAAGTTGACACGAAGAAAGCGGAGGAACCAATAGTGAGAATCCAGTCTTCAATTGAAAACGAGTCCAGCTTTCAATTGCAAAGAGTCCACTTTTGAATTTCTAATGACAAGCATCGAGCTTCCTCCTTGACAGCCTCAATAGGCCTGCTATAATGTCTGAACCTGCCTGATGGCAGGCCGTATTTTGCGGAGCGGAAGAAGGTTTGACATGCCACCACTGCCAAAACGTAAGATTTCTAAGGGCCGCCGCAACCGTCGTCGGGCACACGACGCCCTCTCCCCGCGCGCCTTGATCACCTGCACCAACTGCGGGCAGAAAGCGCTTCCCCATCGCGTTTGTGGGAACTGCGGACACTATGCTGGTCGCGAAATCATCGAGATCGAACGCTCCTAACTCGACCTCGCATACCTCCTCACTCGAATTCAACTTCTGAGATGAGCATCGATCTGAATACCACGGCTTTCTTGTTTCCAGGACAAGGCTCACAGCGCGCAGGAATGGGGCGCGCTCTGGCCGATTCTGATCCGCATGCCGCGCAAGTGTTTGCACGTGCCGACGAGATCCTCGGTTTTTCGCTGACCAAGCTCTGCTGGGATGAGTCTGCGGAGGTCTTGAACGAAACCGAAAACGCCCAACCCGCATTGCTAGCCCACTCAGTAGCAGTGCTGCGGGCTCTGCAGGCTCGCTTCCCCGGAATACGCCCCGCATGCGCGGCAGGGCATTCCCTGGGCGAGTTCACCGCCCTCGTTGCCGCGGAAGCGTTGAAGTTCGAAGACGCCCTGCTGCTGGTCCGAGAACGCGGACTCGCAATGAAACACGCGGGCGAGATAAATCCTGGTGGAATGCTCGCCGCCCTGGGCGCGGACATCGCCACGACGGAGCAGGCATGTCAAGAAGCGTCCGAACGGACGGGAAAGATCGTTGGAGTTGCGAACGACAATTGTCCGGGCCAAATCGTTATCTCGGGGGAACATGCGGCCCTCAAGGCGGCTACCGAAATCCTTCAAGCGGCTGGCGTTCGCAGGCTCATTCCGCTTGCCGTGAGCATCGCCGGCCATTCGTCACTCCTGGATCCGGCGCAGGCCAGACTCAATCGCGCGCTCTCGGACACCCAAATCCTGACGCCTGGTTTTCCCGTCTTCGGAAACGTACACGCCGCACCGCTCGAAAACGCAGACGACGTGAGAGCCGATCTCAGCGCTCAGCTAACCTCCCGCGTACGCTGGACCGAGAGTATGCAAGCCATGATCGCAAGCGGCATCAACACCTTCATTGAATTGGGATCAGGCGACGTTCTGATCGGAATGATGAAACGCATCGACAAGAAGGTTCGCTCGATTGCCATCGACGCCCCTGACAGCTTCGCCGCATTAGACTCCATGGTGCTCTGAGAACGGATTCGCAGCATGCGCAGATTCCTCATCGCCATCGTGATCTTATTTGCCATCTTCATCATCATTTCACGCGTGGCCGAAGTTGAGAACGTGATCGATACCTTCCGCAGAGCCGATTTGCGGTTTCTTGTCATCGCCTTTGGCATTCAGCTTCTGTGGAACGTCAATCTTGCGTTCTCATTCTGGTCGATCTATAACCTGCTTGGTTTGAGGGAAAGCATTCTGCGCTTGATTGGCCTTGTCTCGGCAGCAAGCTTTGTGAACGGTGTAACGCCCAGCATGGGCATGGGCGGCATGACGATCCTCATTGCTGATGGACAGCGCCGAAATCACCGGGCCGGACGTGTGACCACTTCGGCTGCGGTTTTCATCCTCTACGAATACACTGCAGTGCTGATGATACTCTCCGTGGGGCTGTGGATTCTGTTTCGCCGCAACCAATTGACGCCCGGAGAGATTATTGCCGCGGGAATCCTGCTTTTCATGGCCGTGGGCCTGGCGACCGTGCTCTTCCTCGGCATGCGGTCGGAGCGACAGCTTGCGAAATTGCTGGAATGGCTGGGAGGTCTGGTCAATCGAATCGCGCGCCCCTTCATCCGCCGAGATTACCTGGAGCTTTCGCGCGCCCGGACGTTCGCTGCGGACATCGCCAATGGACTTGCGGAGGCGCGCCGCTCCCACAGGGGCTTGCTGCTCCCACTTGGCTTCGCCTTGAGCAGCAAGATCCTGATGATCGGGATCCTGCTTCTGTCTTTCATGGCTTTCGGCGAGCCCTACAGCGCCGAAACGCTGATTGCAGGCTTCAGCATCGGATACTTGTTTACGATCGTAGCGATCACGCCGTACGGCATTGGTTTTGCGGAGGGGGCGCTGGCATTGACTCTTAACTCCATGCGCGTTCCACTGGCAACCGCGGCCGTCATCGCGCTCGCATACCGCGGCGTCACCTACTGGCTGCAGCTGGTATACGGATTGATCGCCTTCCGGTGGTTCGATCGTCAACCCGCCTCCCTTCCAGCTTCGGCGCCAGAGATAGCGCCACTATCCCCGCAGCAGAGCAAAGCCCCTCCCAAGGGTTGAAACCCTATACCAAGCGCCATGCCTGCCCCTCTATCCTCTGGCGTAGTTCTTGCATCTTTGGTACAAGGGAATACCATATACCAGATAGGCAAGGAGGGAACACGCTCTGCTTGTTCGGCGTTAATCCGATGAGAGATCGAAACGTGGCAAAAAGGAGAAGAATGCCGCCCAGGCAGGTCTGGCTGATGGCCTTGATCCTCTTGGCCATCCTTTCCTGCAATGTTCCAACGGGGATAAGCATGCCCCAGATACTGCCTATGAAGATCCCGATGGTCACAGCGGATCCGCTTGCGCCATCAACGGCAACCCCGTTCCTTCCCGCCGAGCATACGCCTACTCCCACGATTGTCTTCACTCCTACTGCCACGTTGACACCGACCATCACGCCGACTCCAACGGCGACTCCTTTGCCTCCCTGGTATGGCTGGGCAGGACCCACAGAACTCTCGGCTATCACAAT
>DAOVIK010000418.1 GCA_030673735.1 Anaerolineae bacterium | reverse complement strand
GAACATCAAGGTGGCTTGCATTGGTCCGGCAGGCGAGAACCTGGTACCCTACGCCTCCATCCAAGCTACGCCGAACCGGAGCTTCGGGCGAAGTGGCCTCGGAGCTGTGATGGGATCGAAGAATCTCAAGGCAGTGGCAGTGCGGGGGAAGGCACGGGTTCCCATCGCTTCGCCGCAAGCTTTCAATACCCTGGCAAGAGAAATGCATCAGCGGATCCGCGAGAACGAATTCTATCCATCGTTGGCTCGTTACGGCACATCCGGTCTTGTACCGATTGTTAATCAGACAGGCCGGTTTCCTGCCCGAAACTTCCAGCGTGGTGACTATGTTTACGCAGACAAGATCGGCGGCGAGGCACTGCGCGACGAGTTCTGGGAGAAAGACGACGGCTGTTTCGCTTGCCCCATTCGATGTGACAAGATCTATCGTGTTCGTACCGGAGAATTCGCGGGGGCGGTTACCTCAAGCCTTGAGTACGAAACACTGAATTCCTTGGGTGCTGCAGTTGATAACAACAATCTTGCATCGATCATTGCCGCCAACGAACGCTGCGATCGCCTGGGTCTCGACACCATCTCAACCGGTCGGGCGATCTCATTTGCCATGGAACTCTATGAAAAAGGCATCCTGAGCAAGACGGATACAGGCGGGATGGAACTCCTTTGGGGCGATTACAAGTGTGTGCTGGGACTGATCGAACAAATCGGGCAGCGCGTGGGATTGGGCGAGCTCTTGTCTTTGGGTGTTCGCAAAGCTGCGGAGCAAATTGGTGGGGACGCCGCATACTATGCAATGGAAGTGAAGGGACAGGAAATCCCGGCCCAAGACGGCCGTGCACAACAATCGATGGGCTTGGCTCACATCACATCAAGCCGTGGAGCCGATCATCTCAAGGCCTTCCCCACCATTGACGAGACGGGGTATCCAAACGAAGTTATCCGACGCTACGGAGAGCAATTTCTTCCGGAAATGGCTGATCCTCTTGCCACGAAGTACAAGCCCTTCCTGGTCAAGGACGGCGAGGACTTCGGAGCAATCGTCGATTCGGTTGGCATCTGCAAATCCGGCGGCACACACGTGATGGCCGAAATATACTGGGCAGATATTGCGGAAGGGCTGACACTTGCTACAGGAATCGAGTTCACCGAAGGTGACCTCAAGACGATTGGCGAGCGGATTTATAACTTGATGCGAGCCTACAATGCACTTCACGGGATCACACGAGCCGACGATCGTCTCCCGCGCCGGTTCTCCGAAGAACCATCACCTTCGAGCGGGGCCAAAGGTCAGATTGCGCATGCTGAGGAAATGCTCGACGAGTACTACGCTTTGCGCGGGTGGGATCTGGAGCGGGGGTGGCCGACTCATGCTACCCTAAAGCGGCTTGGCCTAAGCGAAGTTGTGGAACGAATGGAGGCAGCGCATGGGTGAACTCGTTGTACTCGGAGGCTCGCTCCTTGCTTCGCCAGAGTCTTCGCTCCTGCCCGGATGGGGTATCTGGATCGAGGACGGTAGAATCGCCGATCTTGGACCGAACAGTGCCTTGCGTGACGAGCATCCAAGCGCCCAGGTAATCGATGCCCGTCATCTTCTGCTTATGCCCGGCTTCATCAACGCGCACATGCATGCCTACGGCCTTCTGGCCCATGGCATCCCGGCTCACGATGTTCCACCGGGTTT
>DAOVIK010000254.1 GCA_030673735.1 Anaerolineae bacterium | reverse complement strand
TTGAGCAAAGGCATGGCTTCTCTCTGCCTCGGCGGCGGGGAGGCAGTTGCCATGGCTATCGAACTGGAGTAGCGGCAAACGCAAGGACAAGCAAATATAAACGGAGAATCAGATTATGGACATCAAGAAGATCGTTGTCGTTGGCGCGGGCGCCATGGGTAATGGCATCGCACAAACCGCAGCTGTAAGCGGATATCAAGTGATCATGACCGACGTGGATGAGAAGGCTCTCGAGCGTGGCAAGGCCACGATTTCCAAGTCGGCTACCAAGCTAGCAGAAAAGGAAGTGATTAGCGAAGAACAGAAGGCAGCAGCTCTTGGCATTCATACCTCACTCGACCTCGAAGCGGTGGCGGAGGCGGATCTGGTCATCGAAGCCGCGCCCGAGCTCCTGGAGTTGAAGCTCAAGCTGTTCGCCGAACTTGACAAACTTGCACCCGCGGACACCATCCTGTCTTCCAACACATCCTCGATCTCGCTGACAAAGATCGGCGCGGCCACGAAACGCCCGGACAAAGTGATCGGAATGCACTTCTTCAATCCGGTTCCGCTTATGCGGTTGCTGGAGGTCGTTCGTGGTTTGGCCACCTCCGACGAGACCGCCGCGGTTGCTATCGATGTAGGCAAGCGCATGGGCAAGGAGCCGGTCGAAGCCAAGGATTCTCCGGGCTTCATCTCAAACCGCATCCTGTGCCCCATGATCAACGAAGCCATCTTCACTTTGCAGGAAGGGATCGGCACGCCCGAGGCCATCGACACCGTGATGAAGCTGGGGATGAACCATCCAATGGGACCACTCACCCTGGCCGACATGGTGGGCCTGGATGTGCTGCTCTTCGTCTTGGAAGTGTTGCAGCGCGATCTAGGGGATGATAAGTACCGTCCGGCGCCCTTGCTGCGCAAGATGGTGGACGCCGGCTATCTGGGACGGAAGACCGGCAAAGGGTTCTACGAATACGGATCCTAGTGCGGCGATCTTCGATAGAATGCATATTGCCTGCTGACCCTTTCTGCAAGGCAGCCGCCGCATATTCGGAGGAGAGACATGCGAACCAAGCCTATCCTGATGGCCATCATGGCCCTGATCGTGGTAGCTCTTGCATGCGGTCCCGCGACGCCCACGGCTTCACCAGTCACCAGCTCCCCAACCTCCCCGGCAGAGGATTCCGTGGCCACACAAGTAGCCGCAACCCTGACGGCAATCGCGGGAGGGGACGCCCTGGCCACACAAGTGGCTGCTACCCTGACCGCGGCCGCACCTGATGTTCCATCGGCAACACCGAGTCCTACCGAACCTCCCTGTGACATTGCGCCAGTCCTGACGATCGCCTACACCGACAACGGCAACGTCTGGTTGATCGAGGGATCGAACCCGCCTCTACAGCTTACCAGCGGCGGCGACGCGAGTAGTGTCGCAATCTCCGACGATGGCCAGAAGGTGGTATTTGCAGCCTGGGACACGCCTACTGATTCAAGGGAACTGCGAGTCGTGAACAGTGATGGCAGCGGGGAGACAATCCTCATGAGTCAGGCGGACCTTGACGCCTTGCCTCCTCCGTTGGATGGCGCCCTGCATCACGATTTTCATCATATGCAATTCAAACCATGTTCTCAAGACTTGTTCTTCAGCACGCTGTCGGTCTTCGAGGGGCCTGGTCTGGTGACTCAAAACAACTTGATTGAGATCGATGTCAGCAGCGGGATCCTGACCACGATTCTGGCCCCTGGAACATCCGGGACGGGTTTCTTCATCTCACCGGATGGAAGCAAGCTGGCACTCTCGTTCCCAGAGCGGATTGGCTTTGCCAACATCGATGGCTCAGGGTTGGTGCCCAGCGCGCATACCTTCACGCCTGTCATCACCTCTAGTCAGTTCATGTGGAATCCGCCGGTCCGCTGGTCTCCTGATTCCACTGCCGTGGGCCTTGCTATGCCCTCTCAAGATCCGTTCGCTCCTGGCGCATATGGCGACATCTGGCTCATCCAGGCGGACGGATCAGCGGCAACGCATATGGCGACCATAGTGGCCGAATTCTATCAAGTCCAGTACGAAGAGATAACCATCTCACCCAATCTCGGCACTTTGGCCTACCTGCGTGATAGTGGAACGCCCAACTTATTAGAGTTGTTTTTCTCCAACTTTGATGGAAGCGGCGAGACGCTATACGACACAGCGGACCTGCGACCACATGGCTGGTCCCCCGACAGCATCAACTATGCATACAACGTCACAATCAGCGGTGGAACGGAGCTGAGAGTCGCCAGATTGGGTTATGCACCTCTTACGCTGAACACCAACAGCGGCACGTATCGCGATGTCCACTGGGTGGATGATACGCGTATGCTCCACTTCAGCGGCTCCATTCCTTCATGGGATCTGGACCTCACCGTGCTAGGATCTGGAACATTCACGCTTGCAACCATATCGGGAGGTACGCTCCCAGCGTATGACTTCACTCCCAAGCCTTAGCGAAACTCGGCAAAGCCGAAATCGGCAGGCAACTGGAGTAGTAGAAGAGGGCGGCCATTATCATGGCCGCCCTCAACTTTCTTGTTCAACGGAGCTTCGTTTTGATCAAAGTTCCATCCCTTGCTTGTGTCCCTGGTAACCATAGGTTCAGGTTTCACACGCTCAGGTTGTCCAACTCATGGTCCTCTTGATGTCGATGCCCCTTCCCAGATCATGACTGCCAGGTATTCATCGGATGTCGAAAACATCTGGAATACTTCTGCCAGGCGACGAATTCTGCGAAAGTAGCGAGGCTGCTCCTCTCCTGCGCGAACCTCGCGAAAGCCAAATTTCGCGTACAGCGGCATCAAACTAGAACGGCATGTCAGCCAAAGCGGCGGTTCGTGCTCTTCCATCAGTCTCTCAATAATCGCGCGCGCTACGCCCTTCCCCCGCCACTCTTCCACCACAGCAACTGACGAAAGTTCGCGCGAACCGTCCCTGTGAGGCTTGACTTGGCCGCAGCCGATCAACCGGTCGCTGCTATCTACAGCCGCAACGAAGCGGCGCCAATCAATCCGAGTCGGGTTGATGCGCACGGCGCGTATCAACGCTCGGATGTCACTGTGATCGTCTTGATCGGCACTGCGAAGGGAAAACACTGCACTACCCAACTACGCGCTTGCGAAGGCGATGATCTGTTCCGCCAATTCGTTGGGCTTTTGGAGCAGCACGTCGTGCACAGCATCCTTCAGCCAGTTCACGCGAAGATCGGAGATCTCGGCACGTGCTCGTTCGAGGGCCTGGTCCTTGAACTCAAGGTGTATGCC
>DAOVIK010000205.1 GCA_030673735.1 Anaerolineae bacterium | reverse complement strand
TCTTAGCCTTGACCAGAATCGATGACGTGACCATGGAAAGAGTGGCACTGTACCTGCAGGATGCCCATGATCTGAGGGATGGGCTGGAATACGTACGATACGCCGAAGAGAAGGGTTTCGAGGCCGTGTGGCAGGCTGAATCCCGCTTGGTGCGCGATGCCATTGTGCCTATGGCTGCCTATGCTGCGGTTAGCGAGCGCATCAAGATCGGCTCGGGCGTGATCAACAACTGGACGCGCAACATCGGCTTGCTGGCATCCACGTTTCTCACGCTCGACGATCTGGCGCCCGATCGCATACTTTGCGGTGTCGGCGCGTGGTGGGATCCGCTGGCGCGCAACGTTGGCATCGAGCGGCGCAAGCCGCTTCTGGCCATGCGCGAAACGGTAGAGGTTCTTCGCCGGCTGCTTGCCATGGAGCGCGTTACCTTCCACGGAGAGTTTCATCACGTCGACGAAATCGAATTGGACGTCGTGCATGGTCGTACGGAACCGCGCAACGTTCCCATATACATCGGGGCGACCGGCCCCAAGATGATGGAGCTGACCGGCGAGATCGCCGATGGCGTGGTACTGAATTACTGCGTTCCTCCGGAGTACAACGACCCGGCGCTGGAGAGGCTCGAGGCGGGGGCAAAGAAGAGCGGGCGCTCGCTGGATGATGTCGACCGGCCCCAGCTCGTTGTTTGCTCTGTGGATCACGACAGGGAGTTGGCGCTCGATACCAGCCGGGAGCTGCTCACGCAGTATCTGGCCCAGCAGCCGCACATTGCCAAGGCAAGCGGCGTCTCACAGGACGTGGTTGCCGAGATTCAATCGATCTTGGGCTGGCCTGCCACTCACGAGCAAATCCAGCGCGCCAAGCACTTGGTGCCCGATGAACTGCTGACCAAGATCACCGCCTCGGGAACACCGGACGAAGCGCGCGCCAAAGTTCAGGAGTACATAGATCACGGCACCACGTGCCCGATCCTGTACCCGGTCGGCGGCGACGTGCGCTTGCTTATCGACACTTTCAGCCCTCTCGGGTAGCGCGGACAAGATCAAACACATATCACTTTCGCGATGCCCTAAGGTCCGATCACGATTGAGGCCCACTGATACCTCACCGCGCCGAACACTTCACAGAAGAGGATAGTTCATGGGAATAGAAGCGGAGCAGACACGACCCCTGCCAGAACCTAAGAAGCAGCCGAATTCTGCGCAGTGCTTTGGGTGTGGGGTGGAAAACTCCTACGGCTTGGCCATGGCTTTCTATGAATTGGGGCCGGGCCATGTTGTGTGCGATATCATCGTGCCCGAGCATTTTCAAGGATATCCCGGGGTGGTGCATGGAGGCGTGGTGGCAACCATGCTGGACGAAATCGTAAATCGGGTTCTTTTGGTCGACGATCATTCGCGCATGATGATGACCGCCAAGCTGACCACACGCTATCGCAAGCCAGTTCCTGTGGGCGAGCCGTTGATAATCGAAGGTTGGTTGACACGTGATCGGGGACGCTTCGCCGTGGCGAAGGGCGAGCTCCGACTGGCCGATGGGAGTCTGGCGGCGGAGGCGGAAGCGACGCTGGCGTCCATCCAGGGACCGGGCGAGAGCAGGGACGAACTCGAAGGCCTGGGCTGGAAGGTTTACCCGGATTGAGGATGAGCCGCATGAGCGACCTTAACTATCAGCGCCCCAAAACGCTGAAGGAAGCGCTGAAGCTGCTTGAGCAAGGGATTCCTCTGGCAGGAGGCACGGCGCTGGTTCCGCATCTCAAGGGAACGCAGACCGTCATCGACCTGCAGGATTTGGGTTTGGACGGGCTTAAGAAGACCAAGAAAGCAATCCGGGCCGGCGCCACAGTGAAGCTTCAGGCGCTATTGGATTCCGGCAGTGAGATTCCCGCGGCATTGGCCGCCGCTTGTCAGCTTGAAGCCAATCTCAATCTTCGCAACATGGCCACGCTTGGCGGAACCGTCATGTCGGGCGATGGCCGCTCACCGCTCGTGACCGCGCTTCTGGCGCTGGATGTAGAAGCACAGCTTGAACCTTCGGGTGAGAAGCTCTCCCTGGATCACCTGCTGGACAGGAGATCGGACGAGAGCTTTCGAAGCTTGATCACCTCGGTACGCATCCCTCTCGATTGGCGTTTGGCCTATGACCAGGTGGCACGCGCGCCGAATGACCGCCCGATCGTCTGCGTTGCGCTGGGCTATCCTGAAGGAAAGGGGATAGCCAAGCATGCCAGAATCGTGCTTGGGGGATTTGGCCCTCGCCCGGAGCGCGTGCCGCAAGCGGAACAGGCGATGAGCGAAGGACGGGGCATCGATGCCGCGGCTGCCGCGGCGCGTGAAGCCTACGCCAAGGCTGACGACCATTGGGCGAGCGGCGAGTACCGCGGCCACGTGGCAGGGATCCTCGTAGGGCGGCTGCTGGCGGAGGTGATGGACTGATGCGTATCCATTTCATCATCAACGGCAGCGAAACCGAGATCGATGTGCCGGCGCACACGACCCTACTGTCCGCGCTGCGTGAGCACCTGGGGCTTTTCGGCTCCAAGCATGGATGTGAGACGGGCGAGTGTGGGGCTTGCACAGTGTTGATGGATGGCAAGCCGGTCAACTCGTGCGTGATGCTGGCGGCGCAGGCCCAAGGCCACGAGATCACAACGATCGAGGCCGTAGGGGAAAATCCGCAGCAAGGTTGGCGCAGCAGCGCAGGGCTGGATCCGATCCAGCAGGCGTTCGTGGAAACGAGCGCCATCCAATGCGGTTATTGCACCCCGGCAATGGTTCTGGCGGCGCGTGCCTTGCTCGAGAACAACGGTGATCCGAGCGAACCCGAGGTGCGTGAGGCCATGGCGGGCGTTCTCTGCCGGTGCACGGGCTATTTGAAGCCAGTGCAGGCCGTCCTGCGCGCTGCAGCTGTGCTGCGCGGCGAGGAAGTCGATCCGATCGGGGAAATGATCCCAGCGCCTGAGGTCTTCGCTCAGCCCATGAACGATGTGGGCCCTGATGATCTAGACATTCGTGGACCGGAGCTCCTGACGCGCGTGCAGGTGATGCCCAGCATTCACACTACGACCGAACCCGGAAAGCGAAGCGCGGTCGGCAAGCCGGTCGCCAAGGTCGACGCAGTCAAGCTCGTGCAGGGCAATCCTGCCTTCACGGCCGACATCGAAATGCGCGGCATGTTGATCGCCAAGATGCTTCATAGCCCTTTGGCGCACGCGCGCATCAAGCGCATTGATGTTTCCAAGGCGCGCGCCCTGCCCGGGGTCGCAGCGGTACTCACCTGGCAGGACGTGCCGCGCGTGGTCTACTCCACTGCCGGACAATCGGATCCCATCCCTGGCCCATTGGACTCGTTCTCGCTGGACAACAAGGTGCGCTTCGTCGGCGATCGGGTGGCCTTGGTGGCAGCCGAAAACGAGCGCATTGCCGAGCAGGCTCTTGAGTTGATTGAAGTCGAATACGAGGAATTGCCGGTGATTCTGGATATGGCCGAGGCGATGAATGATGGCGCACCGGTGATCCACGATGAGCCGGAGTACGTGCATTTTGCCGATTCCGATCCGACGCGAAACCTGGCGGCCGAGATCCGCATCGACATAGGAGACATCGAGAAGGGCTTTGCCGACGCTGAAATAATCCTTGAGGGCGAGTATGAGTCGCCCAAGGTGCAGCAGGCGCATATCGAACCGCATGTCGTGGTTACCTATTGGGACGAAGACGACAGGCTGGTCATCCGAACCAGCACCCAAGTCCCGTTTCACGTTCGGCGGCAGCTTGCCCCGGTGCTTGGCCTTCCGCCGAAGCGGATACGCGTGATCAAGCCGCGTATCGGTGGTGGGTTCGGAGGTAAGCAGGAGATTCTAATCGAGGACGTGGCGGCCCATTTGACAATCGCCACCGGACGTCCGGTACGCTTCGAGTACACGCGCGCCGAAGAGTTCACCGCCTCACGGGCGCGGCATCCCATGCGCCTGCGCATGCGGACGGGCGTGAAGAAAGACGGCACGATCACTGCCAATGAGATGTACATCTTGAGCGACACCGGCGCCTATGGCTGTCATGCTCTTACCGTAACCGGCAATACCGGCCACAAGTCAATGGCGCTCTATGTAGGCGATGGTCCGTA
>DAOVIK010000276.1 GCA_030673735.1 Anaerolineae bacterium | reverse complement strand
GGCTCAACAGGCACCATTACCGGCGGCGGAGTGGGTGAATAGGCGATTGGTTCGTTCTGGACTTCAGGTTGAGTGTCGCCACCCCCCTCTGCGGAGGCAGGCAGAGCATCCTCGATGAGAATCCCCGAAAGCTCTCGGAATGAGAGAGTGCGCGGCGAGCAGGCTGCAATTAGCAGCGATAGCAGTATCAGGGCAAATAGTGCGCGAGCCCACGGTGCATTGCGAGCTGAGCCAGAAGGCCTGGCATTTGGAATTCGATTGCGAAATGAGAACAAGCGCTTCATATGTTCCTGCTTGTGCCAACGAACGTCAAACAACATCTCGGGTTGTATGTCCCCTAACTCCACACACCCACTGATGCTATCTGCCTGGACGCTGCAGTTCTGGAATGGTTCCTACGCGCTGATAATAATCCACCGATAAGCGCGCACAATAGACATTTCCATTCTATGCCTCGCTGAATATCGCCAGCCATAGCGAAATGGTACCGAAATCCCCCCAGCCTCAACGGGCTGGACGGACAGCTTGACTGCTTGGCAATGGGCACGGGCCTGGTTATGGGGCAAGGTATTGGGTTTGCAGCGTGATGTCATTCTAAGCCCCTCGGCTTCTCTCGGGGTATACTCCGCGAAGAATCTCGGCTCTCCACTTGGATATACCAGGTCTAACGAAGAACGAGATCCTTCGTCGCTACGCTCCTCAGGATGACATATAAGAACATCGGGTGCACCCCGATGAAAACTCGGAGCAGGCCGCCACCTAAACTGGCTATTCCCCGCTGGGAAGTGGCCCATTGTAGAGACGTTGTGCACAACGTCTCTACGGATATCGTATTCTGGGTCTCTCTCTACGGAAGGTCACCAGGCTTCATAATCCTGTAGCGAAGATCGACGGGGTCGAACGCAGTTTCTTGTGCCAATCGGAGCACGAACCTATAATCGGATCGCGCCGGATCTGGCTTGCCAGGTACGCATGATGAATCTACCGAGCCTCGGCATACGCGCCCGCCTCTTGATCACCAGCGCTCTAGCCTTGAGTCTGGTTTCTCCTGCCTGTCTCAACCTCTTCGCTTGGACATCCGACGGCCTCACTCCCGCGCCATTTCCATCCTTCCTCCTTTCGCCAACTTCACCTTCGGCTGCGGATTTGGATGGCGACGGACGAGAGGAAAGGGTGGAGTTGATAGACGGAGTCGCCCTCATCAAACGCGGGGAAGAGCTGCTCTGGAGCAGCCCCGCAGATTGGCGCGTAACTCAAGCTTCGATCAGTGACTTCAATCACGACGGGCAATCCGAGCTTTCGTTGCTGCTGTGGCGCGAGTTCGCTCCCTGGCCTGTTGATGCATACATGCTTCACTCCGGCAGGATTGATGATTTCCATGACCGACAGAACCAGTCCTGTCACCTGATCTTGATTGGCTGGCGCCGGAACGCGTTCGGTGAGATCTGGGCCGGCTCGGCGCTGGCTGATCCGATCGTCGCCTTCAGTGCCGTCGACATCGAAGGTGACGGCAAGCAGGAACTCATCGCCCTCGAAGGACGCTATGATCGCTCCAAGGAAATCGCTCACACGATCACCATCTGGGATTGGAACGGTTTCGGCTTCACGCTTCGCTCGCGCGCGCTCGAGGGACGCTTCCGCGCCCTCGCTGCCGTTCGAGCTCCGAGTGGCTCGTTGCTCCTGTTCGTGCAGGGGGCGGCAAGGAGGTAGCTCATGAATGACCCGCGAAGAAAGCAACTGGGCATGGCGATACTGATCTTGACCGTGATGGCCTGCAATCTGTTTGGACCCGCGACTGTTGCTCCAACCGAGACGCCGGGAGGTCCCGCCGGCCCAACGCCTACGCCGCCGGCAGGTGTCTATCAGCCACCCTTTGCCGGCTACCAGAGGGAAGCCGTGTCGCTTCCGGCGTCGTTCAGCGGATACAGCCTGCCAGTGGATCTATCCGCCGTGGAAGGCTTGGAGCGATATGATCTGACGCCCACACAGCTGGCGCTGCTGGCGCAGAATGGCTTCGTTGTGGCCCCTCCCGGTATCGGAGAATACCGCGAGTTCTACCAGATCTACGAGGAGTGGCGCTATCGTGAGGGCCCGATGTTCATCACTACCGACAGCGTGCTGCATGTCTACCACTTGCTCTTCAATAAGATCCTGCGCGATCTGGAGCGTGAGCACTTCATCCCGGCACTTCGAAGCCTGACGCTGGCCATGATCGATGCCACTCAGCAGCAATTGGTTGCCCTCACCGGAACCGCGCTTGAGGAGCCAGCTAGGCGCAATCTGGCATTCTTCGTCGTCGCAGTTCAATTGCTAGGAATTGACATCCCCGACATTCCTCCGGAAGTCAGAAACTTGGTGTCCGCTGAGATGGCGCTCATCGAGGCTCACTCCATGCCGACAATCTCTCCGATCTGGGATCGCCCCGACCTGCCTGCTGATCGCAAGCTGATCGAGGATTACACGCAGTACATTCCGCGTGGCCATTACACGCGCAGCGAGGATCTGGAGCGCTACTTCAAGACCATGATGTGGTACGGGCGGCTGACCTTCCGTCTGCGCGAGGAATTCGAGACGCAGCGCGCATTGTTGATCACGCATGCCTTGCGTACCGCGCTTGCCCAGGATGGCACCCCCGCGGTCACGCTGTGGCAGAACATCTTCGAGCCCACCGTCTTCTTAGTAGGCAAGGCCGACGATCTCTCCTACTTCGAGTACGGAGCGCTGAGCGATTCGGTCTTCGGCGCCAATCCGCCATTGGAGGCGTTCGCCGATCCCGGCAGCATGGCGGCTTTCATGGAAGCCACCGAGCAATTGCCTCCGCCGCAGGTCAACTCAATGTGGGTATGGATCTGGGAGGATCCCGACGAGGCCACGAAGGGCTTCCGCTTCATGGGGCAGCGTTTCACGATTGACGCCTATGTCTTCGGGCAGATGATCTGGCGCAACGTCGGTACTCCCGGCAATGAGCGCTGGTTGCCCAAGGCGCTGGACTTCTTCGCCGCTATGGGATCCGAGGAAGCGCTCAATATTCTGGATGCGATGGGTGAGACCGCCTACG
>DAOVIK010000077.1 GCA_030673735.1 Anaerolineae bacterium | reverse complement strand
TTGGGGTACACAGAAACGATCTTCACCGCCAGGTCACCGCTGCTATGCAGGTAGGCAGGCATGAATAGCGAGAAACTTTCGTCAACTTCGATGCGGCTGCGCAGCGGCAGGCTGGCTTGACCGCCCGATAGCTGCCCGAAGGCCTGCTTCATTGCCTCGATAGCGGCCGACATGGGCAATGCCTGGCGCACTTCCTCAGCGCTCAGGACTCGCAATTGCATGACTTTCTCCAGTGAACAACCCGGCCAGCGCAGAAGGCGTCGGCCGGGATGAAGTTGTCTCGTTTCGGTATTCAGGGAATGCCGGATAGCAGGCTATTGCATTCCCAAATATGCTTTCTGAACTTCTGCGTTATCGCGCAGTCCTTGGGCCGAATCCTTCAGCACGATCTCACCAGTTTGGAGCACGTAGCCTCTATCGGCAACTTGCAGCGCCATGTGGGCATTCTGCTCCACCAGCAGGATGGTTGTGCCTTCGTCTTTGATCTCCTGGATGGTTTCGAACACGCTTTCCACAAGCACAGGCGCCAATCCCATGGAAGGCTCGTCCATCAGCAGAAGGCGAGGGCGGGCCATCAGGGCCCTGGCAGTGGCCAACATCTGCTGCTCTCCGCCGGATAGGGTTCCTGCGACCTGTCTCCGGCGCTCCTGGAGCCGTGGGAAGAGCGTAAACACACGGTCGAGATCGGAGGAGATGCCGTCCTTATCGGAGCGGGAGTAGGCGCCCATCTCCAGGTTCTCAACCACTGTCAGCTTGGAGAAGATGCCTCGCCCTTCGGGAACCATGGCGATGCCCTTGTATACGATCTCATGGGCCGGGAACTCCGTCAGCTCTTCGCCTTCGAAGGAGACTTCGCCTTGTCTGGGTCTGAGAAGGCCGCTGATTGTCTTCAACGTGGTAGTTTTTCCGGCGCCATTGGCACCGATCAACGTTACAATCTCGCCCTCACTTACGTCGATCGATATGCCTTTCAGGGCGTGGATGTTTCCATAGTATGCATGAACGTCGTTCAATTCGAGCATTGCCATGCACGCTGCTCCTTATGCTTCGACCACGGCCTCGGTCTTGAGGCCGGTTGCGGCGCCGCGTCCGAGATAAGCTTCGATCACGCGTGGATTGCGCTGGATCTCCGCAGGAGTGCCTTCGGCGATCTTGACGCCATAGTCGAGAACGGTGACTTTTTCTGAGATGCCCATGACTACCCGCATGTCGTGTTCGATCAGCAAGATGGTGATGCCCAATTCGTTGCGCAGGTTCTGGATGAAGCGCATCATCTCGGCCGACTCGTGAGGGTTCATTCCGGCTGTCGGTTCGTCGAGAAGGAGGATCTTGGGTTTGTTGGCCAAAGCCCGCGCCAATTCCAGCCGTCGCTGAGCGCCATACGGCAAGTTGCGCGCCATGAGATCGCCCATTCCCTTGAGACCAACGAAATGCAGCAGTCGGTTGGCTTCCTCAAGCGCCTCTTTTTCTTCGTTCCTGAACCTACGTGAATTCACAATCGATTCCATCCAGAAGGTCTTGAGCAGTGGATGCTGCCCGACGAGGATGTTCTCGATGGCAGTCATGTCGGCAAACAGACGGATGTTCTGGTAAGTGCGTGAAATCCCAAGGCGAGTGATCCGGTCAGGTGAAAAACCCTGGATCTGATGACCGTTGAAGTCAATCTGGCCATCGTCGACCTTGTAGAAGCCGGTTGCGCAATTGAAGAAGGTGGTCTTTCCGGCGCCGTTGGGGCCGATCACACTCGAGATCGAGAGCTCCTCGACCTCGAGATCGAACTCGCTCACGGCCACCAGGCCACCGAAGGTCTTCGTCACTTTGGTCGCGGTAAGTATCGACCCCATATCATTCTCCAGTTAACTTCGCCTAGTCTGCCGCGGTACCAACCGCGGATTCTTTAGCGTGAGCCCGGAGTTCCTGCTGCCGACGAGCTGCGGGCACGAATCCTTCCGGCTTAACAAGCATCATCACGACGAGCAAGATGCCGTACATCAGCAGTCGGTATTCCTGGAACTCACGCAGCAGCTCAGGCAGTCCAACCAGAATGAGCGCCCCCACCATAACTCCTGGAATGCTCCCCATGCCGCCCACGATGATCAATGAAAGCGCGTTGATCGACCACAGGAGGTTGAAAGTGTGGGGGAAGATCGTGCCCAGCCGGGCGGCGAAAATGCCACCGGCAAGAGCAGAAAACGCGGCGCCGATGGCGAAAGCGAGCAGCTTTGTTTGTACCAGGTTGATGCCCATCGCCTCCGCGACGTCCTCGTCCTCGCGCATGGCCATCCACTGCCGGCCAAGACGAGACTCCCGCAAGCGGATAGTGAGGAATCCGGCCAGCAAGGATCCGATGATAACAAGGTAATACATCCATTCAGGGGTCTTGAATTGGAAGCCCGCGATGCTCGGATAGGGGATATGCAGAATGCCCTGCGCGCCGCCGATGAAGGGCGCCAACCAGTCCGAGAGGGCCAGGATGCGGATGATCTCACCGAACCCCAGCGTGACGATGGCCAAGTAATCGCCGCGCATCCTGAGAACAGGAACCCCGAGCACAAAACCGGTCAGCACACCCACGATGGCGCATATGGGAAGCGCAATCCAGAAGTTGAGATTCGTCAGTCCGAGCGGACTTGCGGAAGTGATCACGCCCATGGTGTAGGCGCCAAAGGCAAAGAAGGCCACATATCCCAGGTCCAGCAATCCTGCGTAGCCCACCACGATGTTGAGGCCCAATCCCATCATGATGTAGAGGCCGACCATGAACAGGACCTGGCTCAGGAAGCGGCCCACGATCCATGGTAGTCCCAGCAGCGCCCCGATGGCGATAATGAGCATCACGGTCCGGAACCGCTTTTGTCTTCCTGTGGCGGGGCTCTCATCGTCAGATTCTACCTGTGCCTTGGCACGCGTTGCTCGCCAGTAGGTAAGTCCACCGACAGCGAGGAAGAGCACAAGTGCCACAATTGGGTTGAGGGACTTCTGCTGGATGAGAAGTCTAGCAACGCTTCGGCCCCCGATCAAAGACAGCCAGTTGCTAGACAGGATTTGGTTGACGTTCTCTGAGAACAGACCGACTCCCAGGGTGACCACCACAGCGCTGGTAAGCGTCCTGCTAATCGTCCCTGGCAACAGGAAATAGCCGGCGCCGATGGCTCCCATCACCGCGGAAAGAGCCGCCAGGATCAAGCTGCCGAGGTATTGCCCTTGCCCGAAGGTAAGGATCTCCATCAATCCTGGCGAGATGCTCACGAACATGAAGCGCAAGTCAACCGCATGAGCTATGAGTATCAACATCACCTGGAAAATGCTGGCCATTGCACCCGCAGCCAACCCACACAAGATGATGGTCGTTCGGGGTTTGTCCTTGAACTCACGTGCGGTCAGATATCCGGCGACAAAGGGGCCGCCGAAGATAAGAATTTGCGCCAAGGTGATGAAAGTGCCTATAAGGTTGCGAGCCGAAAAGGCTTCCACCATCCCGATCACGCTGAGGTAAAGTGCGACAACCCCGCCGATAAGGCCGAAGCGGACGATCGTGCGCCAGTTGGGACCTATCTGGTTATTCACTTCGTCACCTCACGCCTTCTTCTCGGCGAGTCTTTCACCGAAGATGCCCTGCGGGCGGAAGATCAAGATCAGCACCAGCATGGTGAAAGAGAGCGCGTCCTTGAGCTGATTGACGGACGGAATCCCCAGCCCCTCGAGAATTAGGTTCGGACCGAGGGATTCAAGCAGCCCTAGAAAGACACCGCCGACCATCGCTCCCGCGATGTTGCCAATGCCGCCCAGCACTGCTGCGGTGAAGGCCTTAAGACCGGGGAAAAAGCCCATGTAGAAGTTAATGCCTTGAGGGCGGAAGAGGCCATTGAACACGCCTGCTGCGCCGGCCAATGCGCCGCCGAGAGCAAAGGTGATGACGATCACGCGGTCGATGTTGATCCCCATCAAGCGGGCGACGTCCTTGTCTTCGGAGACGGAGCGCATTGCCTTGCCCATCTTGGTGCGTTCCACAAAGAAATACAGGCCCAGCATCAGCACCAACGCTGAAGCGGGGACCACCAACTGCACCAAGGGCACCTTGTAGCCGAAGACAGTCACCAGCTCGCGCAAGGCCTTGACCTCAGGGTAGGCGCGGTATTGGGCACCATATAGACCGCGGAACGTGTATTGCAGAGCGAATGAAGCGCCAATGGCGGTGATCAGAGGCACCAGACGCGGCGCGCCGCGGAGGGGCTTATATGCAAGCCGTTCGACGACAACGTTGAGGATTGTAGAGACAGCTGCGGCAATCACGATCATTATCAAGATAGCCAACAGTGGCTGGGCATTCAGGAATCCGCTATCGTTGAATATGTGGGCAATGAACACCACGGTGAGGGCGCCTGCCATATAGATTTCGCCGTGTGCGAAGTTGATCATAAGCAGGATGCCGTACACCAACGTGTAGCCCATAGCAATGAGTGCGTAGATGCTCCCTTGGGCCAAGCCAGCAAAAACCAAAGTAGCCCATTGGTTATCAGTGTACTTGGCTGCGCGTACGCTGTTGAAGATACCGATGGCGATTGCCACAAGTATGACCACACGGAACATCAATAGGATGAAGTCAAGCCAATTGAAGCGTTCGAGGTATCGTCTAAGCATCAAGGCGCCTCATACGATGTGCTTGTGAACATGCACGGGTGAGCCAGGGATGAATTGCATCTCTGGCTCACCCGATCTTGGCCTAGAGGCCAGTGCAAGGACAACCAGGCCTAGTCAGTAGCCAGCCGCCTAGGGCGTGTATTCTACTGGTGGCGGCCAATTGTCCTCAAGGACCTCGGCTGCGGTGATCTTGAAGACTCCCAGAGCCTCACCAGTGGCGCAGTCGCCATTGGCGGTAAGGCCTTCACCGAAGACCTTCTGGCCGCAGTCGAGAACGCCCGTCAATCCATCGAAGCCGGTTGTGGCAGTCACGGCATCGCGCAGGGCCTGGCGGCCGATGTGCACCGTGCCGTCAGAATCCACCACTGCGACTTCCTCGATGGCGTCAAGCAGGATGTTGGTAGCGTCGTAGGCGAACGCATGGAAGCCGCTCGGCGGGACGCCGCCGATCTGGTCGTCCCACTTGGTGAGGAACTCATCATACGAAGCGCCGGAGACGTACGGTCCTGACAAGTACATGCCGATTGCATTCTCACCCGAATTCTCAGGGAAGCCGGCGACCAGCAGGCCGTCAGCACCGATGAGGATCGTGTCTTCCAGTCCGGAGATCTCAGAGGACTGAGCGACGATGAACGGACCTTCGGGCTCGAAGATCGGGAAGTACAGCACATCAGGAGTGTCAGCTGCGACGGTGGTTAGGATGGTGCGCATATCGGTGTCGCCGACATTCACAGCGCCCTGGAAGGTGACCGTGCCGCCCAACTCGGCGAACCTGGCGGCCATCACTTCCTGCAGCTGATCAGCGTACGGGCTCCCGTCATGGATGGTTGCCAGCGTGCGCGCTCCGAGTTCGTTGTAGGCGAACTCAGCCGCCACCGCGCCCTGGAACAGGTCGGTGTGGCAGACGCGGAAGTAGCCGGGCTCCCAGGTGTATTCTTCGCCGATCAAGGTCAGCGCCGGAGCAGTGTTGGTCGGTGATAGAGTTGTCACTCCGGAGGCGCTCATGGTGGACATTGCCGCGGTCATGGCGCTGGAGCAGTTGGTGCCGATCACGCCAACGATCGTGGGATCCGCCGTGATCTTGGTGGCTGCAGTCTGGCCACCCTCCGCGCTGCACAGCGAGTCCTCAACCGTCAGCTGGATTGGGTGGTCGAGCAGCTCTGTGTCTCGATCGGCGATAGCGATCTCAACGCCGCCGCGTGAGTCTTCGCCCAGGAACGCGGTTGCACCAGAGATAGTGAGCATGGCCCCGATGTGAATGGGGTCACCCGGCGCGATATCGACGCAGCCGATCGCGTCATCGCAATCGAATGGCGCCGCGCACGCTCCCAAGGCAACACTAGCGACCATGAGCAAAGACAATACTGCAAATAGTCGTTTCATTGTTACTTCTCCTCCTATTAGAGAATGCCCCAATCGATCTAGGGCTGCTTTCTTGTGTTTCCCAAAAGCAAGATGGTGCACAAGTTTTTTAGCGCTCCAGCACCCTCCTTTCCTATGCAGTCTTCCGAGGGTTAGAACATTCCCGGTATCTGCGAAGAATCGAATGATGAACGTCCACAAACCAATAGGCTAGTATTATGTGCAGGTTTTCCTCGGTGTCAACCTTTGGCACCGGGATTCCGCCAATCCTACTCCAACATCTGGAAATTGCAAGAAACAACAACGCCTGCCGAAGTCGCTCGCTCTGTCTGGACCCCAGCATCGGGGAACTCAGGCTTATTGCTTATCCACCATAGGGGGATTTCTTCCGATAATTTGTCTCCGTCTCCAAGCATCTTATAACAAATCTTCGATCAGATCAATGCTGAATCTTCCATCGCACTTGTGAAGGAAGTAGATTTATTTGCGGTATCACCGGTTGGATGAGCTGCTTCGACTATCACTTTCGTAGAGAAGCTTCTCGCGCATCAGCAGGTCGGTGTTGCGCATTTTCATCGCCAGGTCGGTGGCGAGGTTTCGCATCAGACGGTATCCCAACGCGGGATCGCTATCGCATAGCGAGGTCAGCTTCTCTCTGGGGATGGTGAGTAGCCTAATTTCTGAGCTTGCGCTGCGGGCGCCTGCAGACCGGATTCCCTGATCGACCAGCGCGATCTCTCCGAAAGATTGGCCGCGCCGAAGCGTCGTGATTGTGGTCGGGTGACTGGGCGTGTCCGATCGGCCGCTAACCAAAGCCGGATCGATCAGGATCTCAACCTCTCCATAAGCGATGATGTATAGCTCATCGCCGGTGGTGTTCTCTTCGAAGATCATCTCGCCTAAGCGAAAGATCTTCTCGTCACAGATTGACGCAATCTGCTCAATCTGCTGCGGCGAAAGCTTATAGAATATGTCTGCTGCTTTTAGCACACCGAGGTAGCTCATCGTG
>DAOVIK010000058.1 GCA_030673735.1 Anaerolineae bacterium | reverse complement strand
TTCTGACCGCCGGATAGCTGGTCGGGAAAGGCGTCCGCCTTTTCCGGCAGGCCGACTCGCTCGAGAAGCCTGCGCGTGGTTTCGGCGGCCTGCTTCTTGGGCCACTTGCGGACCTGCTCCTGTGCGAGGGTGATATTCTGTGTCACTGTCAAATGGGGGAAGAGATTAAAGAGCTGGAAGACCATGCCGACTTCGGCTCGCAGCGTGTCGAGATCGGCGTCTTGATCTGTTACGCACACCCCGTCGACGATGATCTCTCCCTCATCGACTCTCTCAAGCTGATTTATGCACCGCAGGAGCGTTGACTTTCCACCACCGCTGGGGCCAAAGATGAACACCACTTCCCCGCGCTTGATGTCCAGGCTGACGTCGATGAGCGCCTCGACCTTCTTGAAGCGCTTGGTGACGTTTTTCATGGTGATGATGCTATCGCTCACCGGTCTTAAACTTCCTTTCCAGCCATTTGACGGCCATCGAGCCGAGCAATGTCATCGAGAGGTATAGATACGTAACCGTGTTCCAGGTCTCGAACGTTCGAAACGTGCGCGAGCGGTTTAGCTTGCCCAGCTGCGTCAGATCGCGCACCGCGAGTACTGATATCAGGGATGAGTCCTTTAGCATGGCGATCAAGTCGTTGCCCAAGGGAGGTAAAATCACGCGTATGGCCTGAGGCAGGATCACGTGGCGCATGGCCTGGAAATACGACATACCGAGTGACCTGGCGGCCTCCATTTGGCCCCGCTCGATGGATAGGATCCCGGCGCGAAAGACTTCAGCCTCGTAGGCACCATAGCCGAATGCCAATCCGGCAATTGCGCGTCCTAGGGAGTTGATGTCTTGTACGGTCATGCCGGACAGGCTTTCTCCCGCGCCGTGCATGAATCCCAACCAGGGTGCGCTGAGTATCAGATAGCCGAGGCCATTCAGTCCGCTGATTACGAGGGGCACCAGAACGAACGCGACATAGATGATGATCACGATCATGGGGATGCCGCGCACAACCTCGACGTAGAACGTTGCCAGGTTGTAGACGACTACGTTGGAGGAAATGCGGCCCAGACCGACAACCAGGCCGACGACGAGTGCAATCCCAAAGGCGGATAGGCTTGCGATGACCGTGATCTTCAGGCCCGGCGATATGAATTCGAATGCATCCTGATAATTGGGAATGGTCGTGATGGCGTAGACAAGAGAAGCACCCAATAGGAGCACGACCAGCGCCCACCATGGCAGTCGCTTTAGGCGCTCTGTCCACGGAATCACGCCCGGGGTCTTGCGCGCTGGCGGCTTTTCAGTTGGTGAGATTTCGGTTTCTGACATGCAATGCTTCCACAAGATGCAGGGGTCCGCGGAACTTCCGCGGACCCCTGGTCAAGACGATCAAGAGACTAGTCTTGTGGCCACCATTTCGCTTCTAGGGTGTCCAGGGTGCCATCATCCTGCAGGGATTCGATGGCGAAGTTGATGGGCTCGACCAGATCGCTGCCCGGTGGAAAGACGAAGCAGAACTCCTCGGCCCCTGTGATGGGATCGGGGAGGATCTTAATATCGTCGGGGTTCTGGGCGAGGAAGCCCTCGGCAGCTGATCCGTCCATGACCACCGCATCCACGTCACCGGCGATGAGCGCCGTGACGGGCAGGTCGAAGGTGTCATAGCTCAACACCCGATCTTCCCCGACCAGCTCGATGGCCTTGGCCTCGTTGGTGGTCCCGATCTGTGTGCCAACCATGGCATCGCTGGCGATCAGACTGGCCTCATCTGTGACGGCGGTCTCATCGATGCCGACGACGATCACTTGGAAGCTTGAGCCATAGACGATCGAGAAATCGATCACCTCTTCACGCTCGGCACCGACATCTCCGGAGCACGTGACACCATCCGCAACCATGTCGTACTCACCGGCGGCAGTGGCCTCGAAGATGCCCTCCCACGCGGCCTCGACGAAGTTGGGAACGCAGTTGAGCAATTCGCACATCGCGCGAACCGCGTCGTAGTCCCATCCAACTGCCTCGTTGGTCGCCTCATCGATGTAGTTGTAAGGTGGATAGGCATTCTCGACCGCGACGTTGATCGTGCGGCCATCAAGATCGTTGCCGGTAGGTCCATCATCCGGCCCAGGGCCCACGCCGCAGGATGCAAGCAAGATGCCGAGCAATACTACAGAAGCCAATTTCACGTGTGTTCTCATTTCTCTTCTCCTCAAAGGTGGTTATGACTAGGAGCGTGTGCAAAGGTGTGCGATAAGGCACCTCCTCGTGCTAGGGCAGTGTCGATTGCTCCAAGATGGCGGATCGATCAGTACTGGAGTCCTAGACTGAAGAAAGGATAAACGCACCTCACAGGAATTGCAAGGCTCAATTTCGATCGGAAAGCGGAATAAGCCTCTCGTACTCTGTCGGCGTTGGTGGCAATTCAATTCCCTGGCATGATTTCAATGTGGATCGCTTCAGATTGAATCGGGAGCAGAGGGGAGATCATGGCAACCACGTTAATTGCCGGGATCGAGCTGTAGGCATTCTCGGGGATCAATGCCATCAGCGGCGACAAATCCGGCGTGCTGCCCAGATTGGGGGCCTTCTCGCTCAGCGCCTGAACCAATCTCCGCTGAACTTCGAGCGCCGCCTGGGGTTGGTTCTCGACTAACTCGAGCACGCCGATCACCTGCCTGCCATCGAGCGTACCGCTTTCCAGCGTGACTCCACCCATGTAGTCGACGAGGGCGGCAAAGGCGATCTCATCGACAACCAAGATGACATCGATTGACAAAGGAACTTCTGCGTACAACGCTTGCATGAACAGCGCATCAGGTCCTTGATCCGTGGACCATCCAAACAGGTTTCTCAATTGCAGCTCCGGTTGTGCCACGACCGGCGCATCCAATGGAATGCCGAATAAGAAGAGATTCGTTCCCGGCAGTCGGAATGTGACAAACCATATCGCTGTCAGCTTGGGGTTTTCGGCGTTCATGTGGTCGACGCCGAGAACGAGGATCGTGGTTTGCGGTGAGGAGGTGGAGTTGACAATGGGCAGGTGCGTTGTTGCGCTGGGCTCGGGCTGCGGGGAAGCTGGAGGGAGGTCGTCGCCCTGCCGGAGGAGTACGCTCACCAAGCCGGCCACAAAGCAGGCGAATAGCACAAGGAGCACAAGGGGAAGGGACGGCCGTTTGATCATGATCAACGCTGGGTCGCTTTGGAACGCAAAGCGCCCGGATTGTACTCCGGGCGCAACGGAACCGCAATTATTCTCATGTTGGACATTAATGCAGGTAGGTAGTCAGCAGGTTCCCCGCGCCGCGTCCAAGGATGTAGGCCACACCTCCAATGATCAGCAAGGACAGGAATGTAAGCGTTATGCGCAAGCCGGGAGGGGCGCGCATGATGGCCGCAATGCCCGAAGAAACCGAACGCCAGAAGGCAAGGCGAGCGGCCGTGGCGAAGCGAGCGAACCGAGTTTGCAGCGTGATCTCCATGCTGGTTTCTCCCGGATTACTTCGAAATGCTCATGCGCAGTACATTTCCGCTTTCGTCAGCCAAGACATGTGTGATGCGCTTCATCGTCCGGCCTCCCGGAAGCTCGGCCTTGCCCTTATACGTCAGGCGATATCGCAGACCTGATCGCATCTTCTCGCGCTTCACGCTTGGACGCACGCCTTTCATCTCGGGGAAGCTCTTGGCGACCTTGCGGCTGATCTTCTCGATCAGCTTCTTGTCCATCCTGGGATTTCTCCTTCAGCCGATTGTAGCCCTGCGCCGCAAGAACGTTGGAAGGTCGAGATCATCCGGAGCAGGAGCTGTGATGTTCTGCGCCTTGGGCTGTACCTTCTGCTGCCGGTATTGCGAAGAGCCATTTACGGGCGTCCCCCCAAGTCCGGTGATGATCAAGATTACCTGCGTCCTGGCCAACATTGTATCTTCATGCGTGGCGCCCAAGATGAGATCGGCGGAAGGATTCATCGAAGCGCGCAGTTCATCTACCGCTTCGCTAATCTCGTTGAGCGATAGGTCCTCGCCTCCGGTGAAGTGGACCAACACGCCATTGGCTTGTTCGAGGCTTCCGATCTCGAGCAAGGGATGGTGCAATGCTTGGTAGATGGCGGTTGAAGCCTTGTCCCCGCCTTCTCCAAGACCAATCGACATCAATGCTCCTCCACCGCGGCTCAGCAATTGGCGGACGTTTGCGAAATCTACATTGATCAAACCAGTGCGGGTTACCAATTCAGCCATGCCTTGCACGCCCTGGCGCAGCACATCATCAGCCAGGCGGAAGGCAATCTCCAGGCTCAGGTTTTTGGGAGCGATCTGCAGCAGACGATCGTTGGGAACCGTAATCAACGTGTGTGTGTGCGGCCGCAGTTTTTCGATGCCTTCAATAGCATTCTGCGAGCGCTGTCCCATTTCGAACCTGAAGGGCATGGTTACAACCGCGATCACCAGCGCGCCTGTTTCACTGGCGATTTCGGCCGCCAGCGGGGCAGCCCCTGTTCCAGTGCCGCCGCCCATGCCGGCGGTGATGAAGACCATATCGGCGCCAGCAACGGCGGTCGAGATCTGGCGGCAGCTTTCCATGGCCGCGGCGGCGCCGATCGTCGGATCACCGCCTGCTCCCAGTCCGCGAGTGACCTGCGGGCCGAGCTGCAACCGAGTGGGCGCGAGGCTGGAGGCCAGAGCTTGGGCATCGGTATTGGCGGCGACGAATTGAACGTTGTTCAGCCCGAGCTCGATCATGCGGTTGACGGCGTTGGAACCGCCTCCGCCGAGACCGAGTACCTTTATGCAGGGTCCTACCTCGCCCCACTCAGAAGGGATCTCATTGATAAATGGGCCGCTCGCGGCCTTCACGGTTTCAGACATGGTTGGCTCCTGTGGGTGCCGAAGGGCTACCAACCTCCTGATGATTGCTTGCCTTCGACGGGGAAATCAAATGTGGTACTCGCTGCACTTCACATCCTGCGGCGCGCAGCTCGCTCTCGGTCTGGGCGGGAATGAGGGTTGCATCACCGATGATCGTTACGCGGCGGGCAAAGCGCGCCTCATCGGACGAAAACCCAATGATGGGTCGGCTCGCCAGCGCCAAGGCGCCGAGAGCATTCCAGCGCCGATGGAAATCTGGGCCGCTATCTGCCGGGATAAGGACATAGTGATCGATCTGCCTGCTCGTTTCTTGGCGAACCGGAGGCGCCTCGGGCGCATTCACATGGCGGCGGAAGACCGAGACACTAGGCCGTGGTTGATCCACCGTTGGGAACCAAGCGCTGCCGTGGTCGGGATGCTCGTGATCGCATGTCAGCGGATAGAAGGCGAAATTCAGGACCTGAGGAGGGAAGCTATCGCCTTCTAGCGATCGGGCGATTGAAAGATTCTGCTCTGCCTGCGCGTCCGGAGCGAGAGGAGCTTGCTGCGCGTCGCGTGAGAAAGCACCACCTGCGATGACCAACATCGGAAGTGGAGACGGCAGGCCTTTACGGCTGATGGATGCGTACCAATCGAAAACTCGCAGCCCACGCTGGTCCTGACAGCCGATTGGCGTGTGATAGGGACGAGCCTCAGGCCAGCGCTTAGGGCCACCCAATCCCCAATCGAGCGGCCGATTGAAGGTCCACGCGTACGTGGCGAGAGTGAGATCTTTGAGCAAGTCGCGTTTCCCGCGCCGATCAAGGCTTGCAAGCGCTTGTGACAGGAAGGCGGTATCCCAGTAATCTCCGCCGGGTTCTAGGGGAGAGAATGCGGGACGCATGCCGGCCGCTCGGGTTGCCTCAAGGACGGGCACGATGATGTCGACGAATCTCTCGACCAATCCTCGCCGGCTCCAGGAGGCCTCCCCCCAACTGGCCATCATGTTGGGGCGATCAAAGACCACGAGGTGGCGAACGCCCCAGCGGCCATAGGAGCCAAGGAGCGGCATCAGGTCGGAAATCTGGAAGGTGGTGATGTCGCTGGTAATGTGGATGACGGGTTGGATGTCCGCATGCACCAGCCCGCGTACGAAATACTCAGGAATGGCGCGTTCTGTACTGCCTCGGAGGGTCAGCCACTTGGCGCCCAGAGAATGCAGTATAGGCAGCCATGTTTCAAGATCGGCTTGTGAGTAGTGGCGGTCATCTGGGTAGTAGTGATATCCGAGGCGCTTGTTGGACATACCCATGGAACATCCATCCTTCCACAGATGAATGTTGCAAGTTGTATGCCAAGATCAGGCTAGCGAGAGATGGCCAGTTTGAGCACCTTGCCGGCATCATCGAGCGTGAGACGAGCATAGTGGGTATGCTTGCGCGCCCCCTCGGGAATGCTTTTGGCCAAAGTCACAACCAGTCTCTTGCCAGAAATCGGGGGTGCCGACTTGCTTCCCAGTTGATGGGTGGGGCAGGCGTGGTCATCGCCATGGCAGTCATGCTGCTGTTGGCGAATGCGATAGTCGGCGTCGATCATGCCTGGAAGGTAGCGCGAGACGATCGACTTGACCGTGCTGAGCGTAGCTGGGTCGAGATCTTCTTGCGACAGCGGCGGACCACCAATGGCGCAGGCGGTGTTGACCGCTTGGGGACGTACGATGTGTCGCACAACCCCTTTGTGTCCACGCAATGTCCCCAGTTTTCCGGGTGAGTAAAGTGGATCGCCATAGAGGACAAAGGTGATCAGGGTCTTCTGGTCTTCGCCGTCCAGGTATCCCTGCTTGTTGTACATATCGGCTATTAGCTGCAGCTTTGCCTTGCGCAGGGCCTCGCCAACGGGAAGAGAGCGATTCAGTTGCTCCCAGAACAATCGGCCCAGCAGGTCTGCGGCGATGAGAGGCGGTGTGACGGAGCCATAGGAAACCTTCGTGGACCCTATGACGGCATGAGTTCCCGATTGGAGGAACTTCAGGCATAGGGCGGTCTCGGGCGTTTTGCCGATCGTGTTGGCACCAAAGCATGCCTCGGTAAACACCACGCTTGGTGCGCGGCCGCTGTTGACAACGTCTTCGGGATGCAGGGCAACCGGGAATTCGGTCCTGGAGGTGGTATCGCGCATTGGATCGCGCTGCCCGAACCACTCGGGGGCGTCCTCCAGACCGTGTAGGTTGAAATAGGACAAGCTGACCGGGCGCATGGCGACAACCGGTAGCCTCCCGGAATGAACGGGTGGCGAGGTGATCATTCCCTGTGTTTCCCCAATGATCCTGAAGACCGCCATGGACGCCTTACGCCAAATGCTGGCGCTGTAGCCCAGCGCGTGCTTGCCATTACCCGTGATACGACGGAATAGACGAAACAGCCATTCCTTGAAGCGAGTCAGCCAATTAATTGGCTGTTGGGCTTGGAGATGATGCTCGGCGGCGTCGAGGAGCAATTCGACGAGCAGTTCAGCATCATCGTTCACCGGCAATCGGCCGATGGGCCACTCGGGAGTGAAGTAGTTCTCGTCGGTGGTGGCGTAAGGATTGTCAGACGGGATGGCGTCATCATCATCGTCGGTCGGATTGGGAAGCATGTGGAACGGAACTACACTGTCGCCGCCGACGATGAGCAAGGCGCCGATCATTTCGCCACGTTGGGCAAGAACTTGATCGATGTCGGCCAAGCGCAGCTTGATCTGCCAAGCATTGCCGGGATCGATGGGCCCAAGCCCGAAAGGACTGAGCGTAAGTGGATCATCAATGTAGATGCGGTAGGCTGACCAGCGAGGACGGCGTCGAACGGCTTCCACCAGGCTCATCACCGCACGATCCACATGCTGGTAATCGGCTTCGCCCAAAGTTTGCATCAGGCACGTGCGGGAGGATAGAACGATGTAGGCCGGAACACGACGATCCTCGCGATCAGTGCCCAAGGAGTCATCGCGGTCGACTAGTTCTTCATGTTCCTGCTGAATCTGCTGGGGACTCTGTGCAAAGTCAACCGGCATCTGAGCGTGGGAGTCGCCGGGATCAGGTCCGCGAAAGCCCTCCCACGGCTTGGGGACCGGAAGGCCTTCGGGCATCGTGGATGCTTCATGGGCCGAAGGAGCCGACGTTGGGGGAACTGTGTGTGAAGCAGGCTGCGCAGGCTCTTCGGTTTGATTGCCATCTTCGATCGGTGGTGCATCATCGTTTGCTGCAGGAATGGAAGTCTCACTCTCGGGCGGAGTGTGTGCGACCGGTTCCTGCGGCTCTTCGGCTTGAGTGTCACTTCTGAAAGGCGGAACAACGGGATCCGCTGAAGAGCTGACGG
>DAOVIK010000028.1 GCA_030673735.1 Anaerolineae bacterium | reverse complement strand
GAACTTACGAGCGATGGAGTAGATCCGATCTCCGGCTTGTACCACATACGTGATTCCACCGGGCAAGGGAGTGCCCTCCGGCTCCGGCGTCTCATCACCTTCGACGGGGATCTTGAGTATCTGGCCCGGATAGAGGGCGTATGGGGGCGTGAGCCCGTTCAGGTCGATGATTTCCTCCGGCTCGACATCGTATCTGCGGGCAATATCCAGCAACCATTCACCGGATTGCACAACATGCTCGATCGGACCTCTGGGCGTAGGGGTGCCGGCGGCCGGAGTCACATGGACCTCTGGCGGCGTGCCTTCCGGAGTGTTCGTGGGAACAAGAATGATCCCGGGAGTTGTGGTGGGCTCCGGAGTTTCTTCGGGAGGCTCCAAGGCCTGAGCGGTTTGCGTCAGGAAGGAGGATAGAACGGCTTCCATGGTGGCTTGCTGGAATGAGCCAGTCTCCCCCGTGGAAGTAGGCGGCGGAGTTGATAAAGAGCGGGTGCAAGCTGTTGAGAGTAGAGCAAGCCCGGCGAAACTGGAGATGACCAGGATTCGCATGCACTTTTTGCCCATGGGCTCCTCCTAATGTGCTCGAGCAACGGATCAAGCCATCGTGGCCCAGCCGCGCATGGTAGCACAGGCGTTTCAGCGCGTCAAGCGCAATGTTGGCTGCTGATGAGGTTGCAAGATGCATGCCGGTCTTGAGCTATACATAATAAAAAGACTGCCCTGAATTGGGCAGTCCATGCATAGTTGAGCGGGTTGGAAACTGCGATTAAGCCGCAGGCCGGAGCAACGGGCGGAACTTATAGCCGTAAACGAGCATGCCTCTTTCACCGTCGGAGCGAAGCTTGCGAGTGACCATCTCAACAGGCAAGCCGATTTCTACATCCTGCTGGTCCAAATCAGTGAGCTGGGCGGTAACCAGCGGTCCTTCCTCGAGCCGGACCAACGCCACGGTGTAGGGTACTTGCTCAGAATGACCCTCCGGCGCGTCGCGCACCGTGGTGAAAGAATACACCTCTCCGCGACCACTGAATTGGAATGGTGTGCGCGCATCCAGGCCGCAATCGGGGCAGATGTCCCGCGGAGGAAAGATCTTCACACTGCAATGCGGACACACCTCACCCTGTAGGGCGTAGCGCTGCTTCTTTAGTCTCCAGTGGCGTGACACTTCCATTCCATCACCTCAGATCATGTACTTCTGGCTCGTTGATGCAAAGTATAGATACGCCTAACTATCAAGAACTATCAACAAGCCATAATGGCCCTTAAGTACGCTGCAGGATATGCGTGCATGCTGTGGCGCCGGCGCTGGCCAGACACTGCGCCATCCCAATCTTAGCATCCGGAACTTGGTTGTCTCCTGCACGGCCTTGGAGTTGAAGCGTGACCTCTGCCACTTGATAGACGCCAGTTGCGCCTCCCGGATCGCCGCGTGCTTTTGAGCCTCCGAATGTGGTGATCGGTATGCGATCCTCAAGACCTATCTCACCGTCGCGGGCCAGCTCCCATCCGTGGCCTGCTTCGGCAAAGCCTGCAGCCTCTAGTTCGAGCACGCTGTAGATTGAAAACTGGTCGTGAAGCTCGAAGAGATCGATATCTTTGGCCGATAGGCCGCACTGCGCATAAGCTAAATCTGCAGACTGCTTGGCGGCCGTGAGTGTCAACAGGTCTGGTTGATCATGCAGGGCGAGTGCGGTCGTCGAAGCCGCTGATCCCACAATGCGAACACGCGGCAAATCCGGTGCCGTGGGCAGTACGTGACCTCGAGCCAGCAGGACCGCTGCAGCGCCGTCGACGCTGGGTGCTGCGTCCATGATGGTGAGCGGATCGCAGACCATGGCAGCCTTGGAATACGCTTTGGCGCTCAAAGCGCGCCGGAAGATGGCGTTGGGATTGGATACCGCATTGGCATGAGCCGTGATGCTGAAACCAGCTAGCGCATCGGCGGGCGCTTCGTGTTCATGGAGATAGCGCCGCATTAGCAGAGCAGCCTGGGCAGCCGGGGTGATACCGTGTGGGGCTTCATGGTCGGAATCTGCGGCGCTGGATAGTGCTGCCAACATGCTTGGTCCGATCTTGTCGGTGATCTTCTCTACGCCGACAACCAATGCCGTGTCACATGTCCCCGAAGCCACGGCCAGGTAGGCCTGCCGCACCGCCATGCCACCGGATGCGCCGGCGGCCTCGACGGTTGAGGCTTCAATACCGCGCAATCCGGAGAAGTCTGCCACCAATGCGCCGAGTTGGGTTTGACGAGAGAGGATCGGCGCGAAGGCGTTTGCGATGTAGAGCGCCTGGGGGCGTAAACCGTTTGCCTCGATCAAGACGTGGTGGATTGCATGATTGGCCAGTTCACGCAAGGAGGTATCCCAATGCTCTCCAACCTTGACAAGGCTTACGGCAGCGATGAATACATCCTGTGTTGGGTCGGTAGGTGTGTTGTTGCTCATGACAATGTCAGCTTTCCACGGTAGCGAGCATAGGTCGCGTAATCCACTTCGGTACGGCGCCCGATGTAATCCTGGGTGCTGGGAGCTTTTTCACGTGCCTCCACAAGTCGATCGGTAACGGAGAGGCTGAAGGCATCCGATCCCGCTCCGGATCCATACGAGACAAGTAGCAAACGTTGGCCGGGCTCGGCGATGTCGAGAACGGAGGCCAATCCTACCAGCGGCGAGCCAGCGTATGTGTTGCCAATCACGGAAACCAGTAGGCCTGCCTCCAGCTGTTCGTCGGCGAAGCCAAGCATGCGGCCTGCGCGCTGGGGGAACTTAACATTCGGCTGGTGGAATATGACGTGAGCGTAATCTTCAGGGCCAGTGTTGGTCAGGCTCATGAGTTCCTTGGCGGCGGTGAGTACGTGCTTGAAATAGGCGGGCTCTCCGGTGAAGCGCTCTCCATGTTCAGGATACTTCTCATCAGCGCGTCGCCAGAAATCGGGCGTATCGGTTGCGTACGAGTACGAGCCCTCAAAGTGCGCCAAGCTCTCGTCGCTCGGCCCTAAGATGATCGCTGCGCCGCCGGCTCCGGTCGTGTACTCCAGCGCGTCACCGGGACGCCCTTGGGCGGTATCCATACCGATGGCCAAAGCGAAGCGCGCCATGCCGGAGCCCACAAAACCGATGGCGGCTTGAATGGCTTCGGTCCCGGCTTTGCAGGCGAATTCCCAATCTGCAGCCAAGGTGTGAGGTGTAGCGCCGATCGCCTCGGCAACGACAGTGGAACTTGGTTTGACGGAATAAGGATGGGATTCAGACCCTACCCAGACGGCGCGTATCTCGCTGGGGTCGATTGACGCGCGTGCAAGCGCATTGCGAGCGGCCTCGATCGACATCGTGATCACGTCCTCGTCGATGCCGGGCACGGCCTTCTCCACGATAGGCACGCCACCTGCTCCCCCAGCCCAAATCCTGGCCACCTCACTTGCCGGCAGGCGATAGCGCGGGATGTATGCCCCATAGCCCACGATGCCCACTTGCTTGCTCGGTTTCAAGAGGCGATCTTGGTTGCTTTGCTCCATACCTGCTTCCTCATCTCGGAAGAACGCAGCGCATCGCGATCCGGTGTTCCTATGTCATGTTGAGCGATGTCATCGCAGCAAACTACAGCGATGCGAACCCCCTATGCGTTGTACCACACCTCACCGGATGATTTCTGGAATCACTTTCCCTTCTTGCCCTTCTCGCGCAGCAGCTCCCTTGCGCGGTCCAGACGAACAGCTCCTTCAGATGCCATCTGCTGGGCCACACGCGTGATCTGTGCGCCCTCCGCGCCGGCGGCGATGGCCACCTGCCGGGCGTGCAATTCCATATGTCCCCTTTGAATTCCCTCGGTGGCGAGAGAGCGAAGCGCAGCCAGATTCTGGGCCAGGCCCAGCGACACGACGATCTCCGCCACTTCGCGCGCGCTGCTCACGTCCAACAAGGCCAGGCAGGCCTTGGCAGTGGGATGGACTTTGGTGGCTCCTCCAACAATGCCGACCGCCATGGGCATCTCTAGCTCTCCTGCCAAAGAGCCCTCGTCCTCAATCCACCATCGGCTAAGTGAAGTATATCGTCCAGACCTTGCGGCGTATGCGTGGGCGCCAGCCTCGACAGCGCGCCAGTCGTTGCCCGTGGCGATTACCACAGCATCTACACCGTTCATGATGCCTTTGTTGTGCGTTGATGCACGGTAGGGATCGGCTTCGGCGAGCGCCCAGGCCTCGACGATACCATCCCGCACACGTTCGCCGCTGAATTGGTCATAAGCAAGTGCCTCTAGTGGGATAGTGCAGCTTGCGCGGGCAATGCGCCGATCGGCGAGATTGGAAACAATCCTCAGATGAGCGCGCCCGCCGGTGACTTCTTCCAATAGCGGAGCGATGGCTTCGGCTGCCGTGTTCAAGGCATTGGCGCCCATGGCATCACGAGTATCGTAGATCAGGTGCACCACAAGCATGGGACCGACGGCGGTCTTCTTGAAAGGACGGGCTTCCAGATCTCGAGCTCCGCCGCCAAGTTCGGTGATCACCGAATCCACTTGATCCGCCCGGGCCAGGATCTCAGCCTTGCGTTCCTGCAGCGCCTTGGCGGCCTTGGTGAGGTTTGGTACGTCGAGAAGCTGTACTTGGGCGATCATCAGCGGTTCGGTGCTCTCGGCGCGAAACCCGCCACCCTGACGGGCCAGTTTGGCCATGTAGGATGCCCCAGCCACAACTGATGGCTCTTCAATGGCCATGGGGATCAGCACCTCACGGCCGTTGATCACGAAGTTGGTCGCCACTCCCAAGGGCAAGCCGAAAACGCCAATCACGTTTTCGATCATGTGATCGGCCTGTTCTGCGGAGAGACCGCCTTCGGGTTCCAGGACGCTACGGACTTCGTTGGGGAGAGCTGCTATTTCAGCGATGCGCCGAAGGCGCGCCTCAAGGCTCATATCATAGAAGCCGGGAAGACGTGAGCTAAATGTCGATGGCATCAAAAGCTCCTTAGAACCTACGAATTCCATGTATACGGGTGGCTGGCTGGCAAAAACTATCAACCTTTGGGGTACCTCGCGACTACGCTGATGGTTCGCAATCTTGGTTTGGGGTAGAATTCTGCGTGTAGGTGAGGGAAGACGGTGGACCTCCATCCGCTTGAAGGGGAACAACCGCATACCGAGATCCTCAAGGATGCAGACGCGCGAATGCGCGCCTTGCATCATGCCACGCTGAGTCTCTACAGTGACCTTACGATAGAGGGCGTCCTGCAGCGAATTGTGGCCGCAGCCAAGACGCTGACCAATGCGCGCTTCGCTGCAGTCGGCATCACCAATGAGGAAGGCGGCTTGGAGACCTTCATCACCGCAGGAATGGCTGATGAGGACATCCAGCGCATTCCGCATCCCCCATTGGGGCTTGGACTCCTGGGTGAAATGATCCGAACGCATGCCAGCATCCGCATACCCGAAATTTCCGAGCATCCAACCTCCTATGGCTTTCCCGACGGGCACCCGGTCATGCGCTCTTTCCTCGGCGTTCCCATTTCAGCCTTTGGCCAGCCCATAGGGCAAATCTATCTCACTGACAAGCAGGATGCCCCGGAGTTCAGCGAGCAAGATCAGCAGTTGACCGAGCTGTTGGCAGCCCAATCTGGAGCCGCGATTGCCAATGCGCGCTTATACCAGCAGGTGAATGAGAATAAAGGGGAGCTTGCTCAGCGAAATGAAGAACTGGAATTGATAAACGCCATCGCCAATGCGGTAAGCTCGACTATCGAGCTCGAACCGTTGTTAGAGGCGATGCTTCTCCGGGTGAGCGGTCTTTTTGGAGCAGGAGCGGGAGAGATCTTCCTGCGCGAGGAAGGGCGCAAGAGGTACCGGCATGCCATGCATGTAGGAGAAGCCAGGGAGGCCTTCACCGGCAAAGAGCATTACCGCTTGGGAGAGGGAGTTGTGGGCCTGGTGGCGGAGGGCGGCAGGCCGATTTGGACCACGAACCTTGAAGATGAGACGCGCTTCAAGCTTCCTGCGGTTGTGGAAGCGGGCTTCGGCACTTTAGTCTCTGTTCCGCTTGTGGGCAAAGGTCAGGTCGTGGGGGTACTCAATCTGGCCTTTCGTGGGCAGCGTGATATCAGTGACCGCGAGGTCGGATTGCTGACTGCCATGGGTGCGGGGGTTGGCATCGCCATAGAGAATGCCCGCCTGACTCGCCAGGCTCGGCGCGTTGCGGTTCTCGAGGAGCGCGAGCGCTTTGGCATGGATTTGCACGATGGCATAATCCAATCGATATACGCTACCGGATTGACATTGGACTCGTTGCGTCTGCTGCTCGAATCTTCACCTGAGCAAGCAAAGGGGGTTCTGGACCAAGTTATCGACGGCCTGAACTCGGTAATCCGTGACATTCGCTCCTATATTCTCGATCTGCAGCCCACGCGCGTGAGATCGATACAGCTGGCGAATGCGCTTCAGGAGCTGGCGCGCGAATTCAGGGCCAATACGCTGGTTGAAGTGGAGCTGAAGCTCGAGGAGGAGGCGATCAATCTCCTTGAGCGAAAGGTGGCCTCGGAGCTGTTCCTCATTGCCCAGGAGGCGCTTGCGAATGTCGCCAAGCATGCCGAAGCCTCTCGCGTTTGGCTGACAGTGCGTCATGTGGAAGACGAGATTCTTCTGCAGATCATCGACAATGGGCGGGGCTTCAATCCCGAGGATCATCAACGCATGTTGGGCCATGGTCTATCGAATATCGAAGAGCGGGCCAATTCTATTGGGGGATCTTGGCATATTGCCTCAAGTCCTGGCGAAGGGACTACCGTAACCGTACGGCTGGCGGTAGAGACAGAAAAGCCTCCAAATTAGCGTTTCATCCCCTTGCATGCTGCAGTTTCAAGCCATGTGTTTCTATACCGCGTGCGACTGCGCCGCGTGACAGTTCGCCATTTCAGTCGGGAAGTAGATCACTGGAAGGCCATTCGATGGAGTCCTATACTGAATTTGCTTGGTCGGGAAGGCGAGGTCTTTCGTGGGCACTCCGCGAGTGTATATCGTAGATGAACATGTCGAGGTTCGGCTTGCTTTGGCCGAACGGTTGGCCCGCGAATCGAATCTCCAGGTCATCGGGCATTCAGGCGATGCTTCGGAAGCGATGGACGCCAGTCTAACAGAGCAGCCCGATGTGGTGCTGATTGAGGTGAAGCGCAGTGATGGGCTTGGCCTGGAGATCCTGCGCCAGCTAGCCAGTCTGCCGCATCAGCCACGCGTTGCGGTTCTCACGTCCTACCCTTCCACCTGGGAGCAGGAGGCCGCCCACCGTGCAGGCGCGATTGCCTATTTCTTGAAGGATATAGACTCGGAAGAACTCATTCGCTCGATCTCGAGCTTGGCGGAAGCCTGAGCGCGGCCTAGCATCTATGTGCAAAAAGCAACCCCCGGCAAAACGCCGGGGGTTTTCGATATGCAACGATCGCGGGTTTGTGGCGCGTTCGCCAGGATGTTTTTTGCGCGATCGTTAGTCGGTATTCAATATGCGCTCAACAGTCTCCCGTAGCTCGGAGGCCGAGAACGGCTTGGCCAGGCATGCGTTTGCACCCGCATCCATCGCAGCGGAGAAGTCTTCGGGCGCGGCTTTGGCGCTGATCACAACTGCCGGTATGCTCTTCCAAATCGACTTTGAGCGCAACTCTCGGAGGAGGGTCAAACCGTCAATCTCGGGCATCATCACGTCGGCCAGTATTAGATCGGGTGTGATGCCTTTCATCAGTTCCATGGCTTGCCTTGCGCCAGTGGCGGGATGCGCGACGAAGCCGAAGATGCGCAGGATTTCGCAAACCACAGCGCAGAACGCCGGCTCGTCATCAACAACAAGGATGTTGATTGGAACAGTGGTGCCGATATCAAGATCCGTCGCAATCGTTACCTCGGCCATGTGTATTCGCCTATAGCCACCTTTGCAGAGATATATAGATTGTATGTCATCACCCTTGCATGGACCTTACAGGAATCCCTTCCTACCTTACGAATACCTTACAGAATCCAAATGCACCCTTGGAAGCAGGCAGCATCTAGGGCGGTAAGCAGGTTCAGGGAAGATCGGCCAGAAAGGCTGTAACGGCCTCGAGAAAGGCTTGAGGGCACTCTTCTTGCGGCAGGTGCCCACACTGATCGAAGATGACCAGCTCCGCCGAGGTTATTGCTGAAGCCACACGAACGCTTTGCTCCGTGGGCACAACACGATCGTCGTCTCCGCTCATCACAAGCACAGGCATGCTGAGCAAGGAGATCGAATCTTCCAGATCGGGTGGGTCAGTTGTAAGCACCAGCTGCCAAAAGGCGAAGTCCCAATTATCAATGTGGGTCGGCATGATGTATCCCTCCCATATCTCGGGCGTGATGAGCGAGGGATCATGCCAGACCATGTCGAGGATGCTCCTACCGTATTTGGCGAAGGCGCGCGCAAACAAAGGACCCAGCCTCTGGATCTGTGGAAGGCGCAGAAGCCAGCCGGCCCAACGGGGCGGTCCGGGTTGGTAATACACTGCAGCGTCGACCAGTACCAGGGCGCTTACTTGATCAGGATGACGGCAGGCGATGTCGAAAGCAACCGATCCTCCAGCAGAACTCCCTATGAGCACCGCACTTTCAAAACCCAGGGCTTCGATCAAGTCAATCGTCAATTCTGCGTGAGCTGCGGCGCTGTAGGGGCTTTGGCCATCCCATTGATCTTCGAGAGGGCGTTCGGTCAAACCAAAGCCTGGGCGGTCGAAGGCGATGACCGTGCCATAGGCACTCAATGGCGTCATCACCTCACGCCATGCAACGATGCCGGAAGCGAATCCATGCAGCAACACGATCGCCGGTTCGCCCTGGCCGCTGATCTTGTAGTGCACCTGCAGGCCGTCAATCTCGATGAAGAGGCTGTCCGGATCGGCGAGATCCGCAGCCGGGCGGGTGTTCTCTAAAGCTGGAACAGGAATGAGGAAGGGCCCACCGCAGCAAAGAGAAACCAGACTGACGGTAGTGATGAGCAGAGATCGCTTCAGTTTCGTCATGATCAGTCTTCCCGCGACGATCGTCTTTTGTGCCAATCACCCATCTTGGGCCGCTGATGTCAGGTGCTATTGAGTACTCTTTGCTCTATACAAGCGCTTCGCTGGCCGCGTCCAGCGCTTTCACCTCATCGCTGTCGAGTTTCCAGCCAAGCGCCCCGGCGTTCTCCTTAGCTTGCTTCGCCGTCTTAGCGCCGGGTATCGGAACCGCTCCCTTGCACATGACCCAATTCAGCGCAACTTGCGCGGGAGACTTGTCTCCGTGGCCGCTTCCGATCTCGCGCATCAGGTCGATGAGGGGGCGGAGTTCTTCCAGGAAGCCGCGCTTCAACCGCCTGCCGCGTGCTCCCGGAGGCGGATTCTCGGGCGTGTACTTGCCCGTAAGCAGGCCTTGCGCCAGCGGGCTGTAAGCGATCACGGTCACGTTCAGTCTGCGGCAGGTCTCCATCAGTTGATTGCGTTCGGGTTTGCGGTCCAGCATGCTGTACAGGATTTGATTCGAAGCCAACGGAACATCTCGTTCAGCAAGGGCAGCATGGGCGCGCTGCGTTTGGACTGCGCTGTAATTCGACACCCCAACCGCCCGGGTAAGCCCGGCGTGCACGCTTTCGGCCATCGCTACCATCCAGGTTTCTATAGAAACTAGGGGGAAGGGCCAGTGCACCTGATACAGATCCACGCTCGGTAGGCCCAATCTCTGAAGACTCTTGCGCAGCGCACCGATGAGACTCTTGCCGCGCAGCCGCCATGGATAAGGAGCGAACTTGGTTGCGGTGACGATCGGCTTGGATGTTGCGCGCGCAAACTTTCCGAGCAGCTCCTCCGACCGGCCGAAGCCATAGGCTTCCGCGCTGTCGAAGAAATCCGCGCCAGCCTCTAGGGAAACCTCGAAAGCTTCCCGCACGTCCTGCTCACCGTAGCCTCGACCGAATCCCCAGAGCATTCGATCACCCCACTGCCAGGTACCGACCCCCAAAGGGCTTATCCGCAATTCAGTCGCGCCTAGTGCAATGTGCTCTGAGAAAATTTGATCAGACATCTAAACGTACCTCCGAAATCCGAGTGTTTCTGGCGTGTAAAGTTTCGTGTCCGGTCATAGCCCAGCGAGGACTGTCCGCGCTGGCGCATGGGTAGCTCCCCTTCAGTGATTTGAAGGAAGATATCACGAACCAAGATGATGGCATAAGTCAGGGAATACGCCGCAGGATCAGGACTCACCCATCAAACGCTTCGCCAGGGCAACTGCCGCCATGGCATCCTCGGCGTATCCGTCGGCACCGATCGAATCCGCCCACTCCTGATTGACCGGCGCGCCGCCGACCAGCACCTTCACTCGATCCCTGACCCCCGCATCATCCAGAGCCTCGATGACATCCCGCTGCACGGTCATCGTGGTTGTCAGCAATGCGGATAGGCCTACGAGCTGTGCGCCGCTCTCTATCACTTTGGTCAGGAAGACCTCCGTTGGTACATCCACACCCAGGTCGAGAACCTCGAATCCGTTAGCGGAGAGCATCGTGGCTACGAGCGATTTCCCGATCTCATGAATGTCGCCGTGGACCGTGCCGATGACCACCTTGCCGGATGAAGTCCGCTCCTGCTGCCGCTCCTTGAGCTCGGGTTCGAGCAACTGCATGGCTTGCTGCATTGCAGACCCGGCGATCACCAGATTGGGAAGGAAATACTCCCCGCTGGTAAACTTTTCCCCCACGACATTCATGCCGGGCACAAGGCCCTGGTTGATGATCGCCATCGGTTCGACGCCGGCATGCAGGGCTTCCTTGGTCAGCGCGATGGCCGCGTCGACATCACCTTCGATGACGCTGTTGGTGAGTTTCTCGAGTATTTCTTGAGACATGAATTGCGCTCCTCTATGATGTCGGTTTCAGGCATCCGGCAAGGCTGGTAGTTGATCCATGCCGAACTGCTTCGCCGCCTTGGTGGCGATGCTTCGCAGCCCGCTGCGCCGGTCCTCTGGGATGGGGCTGGGTTGGTAGGTCTTCAGGAGT
>DAOVIK010000426.1 GCA_030673735.1 Anaerolineae bacterium | reverse complement strand
CTTGCCGCGGTCATCCGCCATGTACGTCTTTCCTCAGGTCGAAACCAGCTCTAGCTGGTGAGTTGTGATGAGTGTACCTGAGATGGGAACGAAAGGCAAGAAGCGCGGTTTGTGACTGCCCGAGCAGTGACTTCGGAGACGCTAAAACGCTCCCGCAGAGCGAGAGCGTCCATTGGTTTTACATCATACGGGCTGCATAAAAGGAGCCCCGCCATGCCGTGTGCTGCTGGTTTTGACCCTGTATTCACAGGTGGGGTCCTACCGACGAATTCCGCCTTGGCTCAGGCCTATCGCGTAGCCCGTCTGAGATCAGACCCCGTTCATTAGATGTTGGCTCAAAACGTATCGCGGCATCACGAACACAGCAGGGTCGAATCTATTAATACCACGATCACTCTCAGTTGGCAATGGAACCATTGGATTTGGGCGATTTGTGGATGCGCAAGTGGAGCTCCTTCAGCTGCTCTGGCTCTACCGGAGAGGGCGCTCCCGCCATCACGTCACGCGCCGCCTGGTTCTTGGGAAAGGCAATCACCTCGCGGATGTTGGGCTCTCCGGCAAGGAGCATGCACAGGCGATCGATGCCCGGCGCGATCCCGCCATGCGGCGGCGTGCCAAACTCGAACGCTTCCAGCATGTGGCCGAAGCGCGCCCGCGCAGTCTCCGGTTCCAGGCCGATCAGCGCGAACACCTTCTCCTGCAAGCCACGATCGTGGATCCTGATGCTTCCCCCACCCACCTCGTAGCCGTTGATCACCATGTCATATTGCTGCCCGCGCGCCTTCGCCGGATCATCGTCCAGCAAGGGAATATCCTCCGGCATTGGCGCGGTGAACAGGTGGTGCGATGGATCCCAGCGCTTCTCGTCCTCGTTCCACATCACGAAAGGAAAATCGATCACCCAGCAGAATGCCAGCACGTCGGGATCGACCAGCTCCAAGCGCGCGCCCAGATGCTCGCGCAGCCTGCCCAATGCCTCGTAGACCACCGATGGCTTGTCGGCCACGAAGAGCAGCAGATCTCCGGGCTTGGCCTGCATGCGTTCGATGAGCTCGCCCAGGCGCTCCTCGGAGAGGAACCTGGCGAATGACGAACGCTGCTTGCGCTTCTTATCGATCGCCAGATACGCCAGCCCCTTGGCGCCAAAGTCGGCCACGAACTTGGTCAGCTCGTCGATCTCGCCGCGCGAGTAGTGGCCGCAGCCTTCGACATTGATTCCGCGCACGATCCCCCCGCCCTTCAAGGCGCCCTCGAACACCTTGAATCCGCTGTCGGCCGCCAGGTCACTGACGTCGACCAGTTCCAAGCCGAAGCGAATATCGGGGTTGTCCTTGCCGAAGCGCGCCAAGGCTTCTTCATAGGTCAGCCGCGGCCAGGGCGTCGCCAGCAGGCGTTTTTCGGGAATCAAGTCTCGCACCAGCGAGGTGAAGAGCTCCTCGCTCAGTAGCATGATGTCCTCGCGCTCGACGAACGACATCTCCAGATCGAGCTGCGTGAACTCGGGCT
>DAOVIK010000297.1 GCA_030673735.1 Anaerolineae bacterium | reverse complement strand
GGATCATGACAACTGGCACATGCCAGATCGACCTTGCCATGCTGGCTTGCGCGCCACTCGAAGTAGGCCTCCGTATGACACGCTCCGCAAGTATCGGCTTCCCTGGCAATTGGCATAGGCTCTTCGGGGTGTCCTTCAGCGGCGGGATTGTGGCAGGCCGCACAGGTCACACCTTCTTCTACCCAGCTTTCTGTTGCTGAATCATAGCCGGTGGTATGGCAAGCCATGCATTCGTTTGGCTCACCGCGTGTTTGCCAAGCCTCGGTGAAAGCCGTATTCGTGGCTGCGCGACCATGCGCACCCTCCTCCCAAGCGCCATAGAAAGCGGAGTGGCAACCGCTGCAATCCAGCCCTTGCCTGGGCTCCGGATCAAGAGGCGCCTGTGCGCCAACCAAAATAGCGCTGAGCAGTGATGCAGCTACTGCAAAGCTAATACCAACCCCAAGTCGTGCTGTTAGCTTCCATTTCATGCTGCCCTCCTAGCATGAGTTCAGGTTGTTGTGGGGACCGGCGCTTCGACAAAGACCTGGCACGTGAAGCAGTCTTCGCGCATGCGCCCATCCCTCTTCCGGAAGACTTGCCAACACGGAACACTTGGTTCCGCATAGGCAGGACAGTTCTCCCGTGTTTCACGGGGACACTCGGTCGTCTCCCAGCAACGAACCTGGCGGACCTCCGCGCCCAGGGTGCTCAGTGGCACCTGGCGGCGATCCGCCTGCTCCTGCCAGCGTGCGTCCAATCGAGTCAGCAACCAGGCCAGCAAGGCCGTGATGCCGATCGGTACGCCGTAGCGCAGCAAGAGCCCCAGAAGAATTGCAGCAAAATCTAATAGCTGATCCATGATCTACCTCAGCCAATATCAACCTTGCTTCTTCGCTCCAAGGAGGAGCCCAACGTGAACAGCAGTGTCACTGGCAGCAAGATCCGCAGTAGTGCTAGACCAGTGAGAACCAAAGTGGTTTCCATCGAGCACCTCCTAATCGTCTGCTTCATTCGCACTTCTACGATACGACAGCGGGTCGAGCATGTAAATCCGGTCTCTCACCGATTTTTATGTGGGGTACTTTCGGGTCCATCTCGAGCTTTATGTGGGGGTGGAACCCCAGTTTCCCATGTCCTCGAAAGGGTAGTCTTGGGGGAATATGACCATTCTTAGGAAAGAAAACGGCCCGACGAAGTGTCGTCGGGCCATCACTGTTTCGTTCACTGCGTCGTTACGGTTTGATGATCCCCTTGCGAATTGCGTACTTCACCAATTCCGTGCGCGAATGAAGATTGAGTTTGCGCATGATGTTCTCGCGATGGCGCGCCACCGTCTTGTGACTGATCCCAAGCGTCTCTGCGATCTCCATGTTGCTGGCACCGTCGGCCAGATGGGTCAAGACCTCATGCTCGCGCTTCGTCAGCCCGTCAAGCGTCCGCGTCGGCTTGCCGGAGCTATCGGGCGCAAGAAAATCCTTGACCAACAGCTTGGCCAACGATGGATAAAGATAAACCTCTCCCGCCGATGCGGCACGCACGGCAGTCAGCAGTTCCTCCGGGGCCGCTCGCTTGGGAACATAACCGCTGGCGCCAACTTCCAGCATTTTGAAGAAGTACTCCTCATCTTCGTGAATGGTCAGCGCCACAATTGCGGTTTCCGGGCTGCGTTCCTTGATTTCGCGCGCAGCCTCGATTCCCGAAAGGTCCGGCAACCCAATGTCCATGAGCACCACATCGGGCTTGAGCTCCATCACGCCCTTAATAGCCTCGGCGGCAGTCCCCATCTCACCAATGATCTCCACGTCGCTCTCGCTCTCAAGCAGCATGCGCAAGCCCGAGCGAACCACCGCGTGATCATCCACTAGCAACATGCGTATCTTCATTGTCACCTGCCTTTTCTTGTTCGTAGGGGATCGTGACCTCGACGCGTGTTCCCTCCTCGGGTTGCGATGATATCCGAAAGCTTCCACCGAGCAACGAGGCGCGTTCTTCCATGCCCAGCAAACCCCATGATGGTCTGCCGGGGATTCTCAGCAAATCGATGTCGAAGCCACTACCGTCATCATCAACCTGCAGCGTGACACTAACATCGCTGAATTGCAGATGCACATCAGCTTTATCCGCATTGGCATGCTTGATCACATTCGTAAGCGCCTCTTGAGCCACGCGATACAGCGTGATCTTGACCGGAGATGGAATCGGTCGAGATTGCCCTGTCACACGCACGCGCACCTTGAGCGGTGCCCGATTCTGCAAATCGCTTGCATACCAACGCAGCGCCGCCGGCAAGCCCAAGTCATCGATGTGAGACGGTCGCAAGTCCGAGATCAGTCTCTGCAGTTCATTCAAAGCACGTGCCACCATTTCTCTCAGACGCTTCAAATTCTCGGCAGCCTTCGAGGCGTCTTTCTTCTGCGCGGATCCAATTCCACGCAATCCCAAGCCCAATGCGGTCAGCGCTTGTCCGGTCTCATCATGCAGCTCTCTAGCGATGCGTTGGCGCTCCGCTTCCTGCGCAGACACCACGCGCTTCAGGAGTCCACCGCGCAGCGCTTCACGCCGTTGAGCTTCGTGCAGCCGTTCAGCTTGTAGTTCGGCCACTTGTTGCTGCCGTTCAACCTCGAATGCGCGCAGAGAGCGAACCACAAAAACGGCCACAACGACAGCCGCCGCGCCTCGTAGCGCTTGCACCGGGAAGCCAAAGAACTCGAGAAAGAGATACTCGTTCACGACTGTGGAAGGAGGCAAGAGGCTTTGACGCGTGAAGGTTTGTCCCACCACGCCATACCATGCGAACGCTACCGCAGCCCACAAGCTATCACGGCCAAATTGCGCCATGCCTGCCTTGCGAAATGCTCGCTGCTGCACAATCAAGCCGGCGCAGGCGAGGATCGCCGATGGGACACCAAGAACATAGCGCGTCCAAACATC
>DAOVIK010000348.1 GCA_030673735.1 Anaerolineae bacterium | reverse complement strand
GAGCTCCTAGAGGACGGCCATGCTCTTCTGGAAAAGTGGGGATATCGGCTTATCACGCAGCGTGGAGAGATAGTAGATCCGCAAATGATCCACGATCTCAACTCGTTTCACGAAAGCGTACTCTGCACGCCAGGTGGGATCGCTTCCTAGTGGGTCCGCTTCACTTGAGACACTAAATGAAAGATCGTATTCATATTTGCATTCTCACGACGGGCCATGCGACCGATGATATGCGTGTGTACTACAAGGTGGCCCATTCATTCGCAGCAGCAGGCATGCAAGTCACGTGGGTTGGTCCAGACATCACGTTGTACGGCCACGTCCCGGACGACCCAGAAATCCCTCTTACAAGGCATTTGCTTCCACGCGGGACAGGGCGCTGGGGACGCTTGATGAGATTCCGAGGCGCCTATCGCGCCGCTCTTGAGATTCAAGATATCGACGTCTATTACTGCCCTGACCCGGATTCTGCGTTCGTGGCATGGAGACTTGCGCGCAAGCTCGGTGGAAGAGTCATTCTTGACCTTCACGAGAATTACCGGGTTCCTGTCACGGTTCGCAAAGGAGAAGCCGGTCTTCGGACGCGGTTCTTTGGCCCCCTCGTTCAGCAAGGCATCTCCTTTATCTCTCGCCGGTGTGACATCGTGATGGGCGTGAATGACTTTGTGCTTTCTCCTTATCGGAAGTTCACACGAGATTCGCTGGTAGTCCGCAATTGCGCACCAAAGCGGCTTTTCAGTGCTACTACAACAGGCAGCCGACATGCCATGCAGAAGCCCTTTAAGCTGATGCACGGGACGGGCGCGCTCGGGCGGGGAACCGACGTCTTGCTGGAAGCGATTGCCCTGGCCAAGCCGCGCGTAGATGGGTTGAGCGTAATCGTTTTCAACGCCTTCACCGAAAGCGCGGATGGGTATGGCGAGGAGGCGTTTCTCCAAAGTGTCGACAAACTGCAGGTGGCCGATGAGGTTGATTTTCGTGAGCCGATACCGCTGCGATCAGTTCCAGGAGTCCTGCAGACTTGTGACGCCGGCTTGATAGGATACGGTCGCAGCCTTGGGAGGGGCAGCCTGCCAAACCGACTCTTTGAGTACATGGCAACCGGCTTGGCGGTCATTGCGCCCAGCTACGCGGTGGAGATCAAGAAGATCGTTGAGGGGGAGAAATGTGGCCTGCTGGTGGATTTCGAAGATCCCGCGTCGGTTGCGGATGCGATTGTGTTCCTCAGCGACCATCCCGATGAATGCCGAGCCATGGGCGAACGTGCGCGGACTGTATTTGAAAAGCGGTGCAACTGGGAAATGGAGTTCCAGCCGCTGCTTGATCATGTCCACCAATGGTTTGCGGATTGACCGCATGCCGCTACTGAAAGCATGATGACTAGCATATGCTCCATGTTCTCCTGATCCCTTCACAGCGTTTCGTCGCTGAAGATAATCCATACGGTGGCATCTTCCAGCTCGACCTGGCGTTGGCGCTCCAGAGAGCCGGCTTGAAGGTCGGTGTAGTGGCCCCTATGGCACGTTCCCTGAGGGGCTGGAGAATCAGCGAACTCGGTCGCAGAAGGACATGGACGTATAGCGACGAGCAGGGCGTTCCCATCCTGCGTCCTGATCATTACGCGTGGGTTCCTTCGAGGATGCCGTATGCTGCAAAGTGGTACCAGGTCTCGCTTGGCAACAAGCTCTTTAAGAGGTATGTCGAGCGGCACGGAACCCCGGACCTTGTGCATGCGCATAACGCCTTGTTTGCTGGAGCTGTGGCCTGTTCATTGAAGACTAAGCGCGGAATCCCTTACGTGCTTACTGAGCACAGCAGTGCCCACATCACAAGAACAGTCACGTGGTGGCAGAGGAAGACCTTGCGGGCCGTACTCGATAATGCGGATCGCAGGCTTATCGTGAGCAAGCATCTCGGCCAAACGATGGAAGGTCTCTACGGAGATATCATGCTTCCCTGGGAGAGGATGCCGAACGTTGTCAGCTCCGATTTCGTTTCTGTGGAAATGCATGAGTCGAATGCGGTAGAGGGGCGGTCCGCATTTTGCTTCTTGAACATAGCGGCCATGCTGCCATGGAAGAATCAGGCCGGCTTGCTGCAGGCATTCGCAGCCTCCTTCAAGGATCACAAGAACATGCAGCTGAGGATCGCGGGAGATGGGATGCTTCGCCAACAGTTGGAGCAATTGAGCCGGGAATTGGGCATACAAAGCCAGGTGGTTTTCTTGGGCGTATTGCCAAGAGCGAAGATTGTGGAGGAGCTCAGAGGAAGCGATGCCTTCGTGATGGCAAGTGACTTCGAGACCTTTGGGGTTGTGCTGATCGAGGCCCTTGCAATGGGAAGGCCGGTGATCGCCACCGATTGCGGTGGTCCGCGAGAGATTGTGAACGAAAGCAATGGAATGCTGGTTCCCGTACGGGATGTTGGTGCATTGGCGAGGGCAATGCAGAGAATGGTCGAGCAGAGGCATCGCTATG
>DAOVIK010000353.1 GCA_030673735.1 Anaerolineae bacterium | reverse complement strand
GCTTAAGGGCCAGGACAAGCTGCTCGAACGCCAGCGGCTCGAACAGCGCACGCACTACGACCTCGAAATGCTGCGCGAGGTTGGATACTGCGCAGGGATCGGGAACTACTCGCGGCACCTCGACCAGCGTCCTGCGGGCTCCCCACCGTGGACCTTGATGGACTACTTCCCTCCGAACTTTCTGCTGGTCGTTGACGAAAGCCACATGACCATTCCGCAGATCCGCGGCATGTTCGCCGGCGATCGCTCGCGCAAGGAAACGCTTGTGGACTACGGATTCCGCCTGCCCTCGGCGCTGGATAACCGACCGCTGGATTTCGATGAGTTCCAGCAGCGCACCCGCCAGGTGATCTACACCTCGGCCACTCCGGGACCCTATGAAATGGAAGCCGCGGCGCAGGTCGTCGAGCAGATCATCCGGCCCACGGGATTGGTCGATCCAGACGTCGAAGTGCGCCCTGTCGAGGGCCAGATCGACGATCTGGTGGGGGAGATCCGGAGCCGCCTAGACGTGGGCGAGCGTGTCCTCGTGACCACGCTCACCAAGCGCATGTCCGAGGATCTTGCCGACTACCTGCTCGAGCTAAACCTCAAGGTCCACTACCTGCATTCTGAAATCGACACCATCGAGCGTGTATCCATCCTGCGCGATTTGCGGCTGGGAGTGTACGACGTGGTGGTGGGCATCAACTTGCTCCGCGAGGGCTTAGACCTGCCGGAGGTATCGCTGGTGGCCATCCTGGATGCAGACAAGGAGGGCTTCCTTCGTTCCGGTACGGCGCTGATCCAGACCATCGGTCGAGCGGCGCGCCACGTGCGCGGCAAGGTGATCATGTATGCCGACGCGATCACCAATTCGATGCAGCGCGCCATCGACGAGACCAATCGCCGGCGCGCCAAGCAGATTGCTCACAACCAGGAGTTCGGCATCGAGCCGATGACCATCGTGAAAGAGATTCGCGATCTTACCGATCAGGTCGCAGCGCGAAGCCTTGCAGAGGAACCCGGCACATACAGCGCGCTCTCGCCGGCGAAGATGCCCAAAGACGAACTGGCCCGCCTGATCAAAGAGCTTGAGAAGCAGATGAAATCCGCCGCCCAAGCGCTGGAATTCGAGAAGGCCGCCATGCTGCGTGATCAGATCTTCGAGATGCGCACCACGCTGGCGGAGATGGAAGACCTCCCCCCCTGGAAGCGAATCCGGACACTAGCCGGAGACGCGTAGACAAGTCTCACGCCTCATGTATTGCCTAAATCTCAGATCAAAGAACTCAAATTGATTTGTCGTTGTGAGTTGGGTGTTTTTGGGGAAGTGTGCGGGGCTTTGGTGGCGCGAGCGACGAGGCCGATCACATCAGGGGCTTTGTCGCGGGATCTCCACAGTGAAGATCGCACCGCCTTCGGGTCGATTGCCGGCGCGGATGGTTCCTCCATGGGCCTCGACCAGCTTGCGGGCGATGGCCAATCCCAATCCTGTGCCGCCGGCTTCGCGTGACCGTGCCTTGTCGGCGCGATAGAAGCGGGCGAATACGTTATCGATCGCTTCCTCCGAAATGCCCTCGCCATCATCCATGACCTCGATGCGCGCTGCTCCGGTGTCCTCGTCGGCATTGATATCCAGGACCACTTCCCCGCCTTCTGGCGCATGACGCAGTGCATTGCTGAGCAGATTGCCCAACACCTGCTCGAGGCGAACCGGATCCACGGAGGCCATGATCTCCTGCATTCCATTGATCTCAACCCGAAGCTCGACATCCTTGGCTTGCGCCTGGTCCACATGATTCTTGCCTACGCGCCTCGCCAACGCAATCAAGTCGACCTCCGTTCGCTCCAACGCCAGCTGACCTGCGTCTGCGAGGGCGATCGTACGAAGGTCCTCCACCAGGTGATTGAGCAAGTGACTTTGCTCGAGCACTGCGGCGAGGTTCTCGCTCGTGGCGGGATTGACGCCATCCGTGATTGCTTCCAAGCGGGCCTGGATCACGGCAAGCGGGTTACGAAGTTCGTGCGCGATGTCTGCGGTCATTTCCTGCCGCTGGGATTCGGCGCGCTCCAAGTTAGCCGCCATCTGATTGAACGCCTGCGAAAGGTCGCCCAGTTCATCTTCGCCACGCACGCGCACGCGCCGGCTGAGATCTCCTTTGGCCAGCGCCCGTGCAGCGGTCGTCAGATCGCGCACCGGCCGCAGAAGATTGTAGATGAGTAATCCACCTACGATGAGTGCGACCCCGCCAGCCACTATTGCAGCCATGACCAAGGACCGGCCGACACGTTCGAGCAGACCCGCTTCCGGACCCAAGGGAGCTGCATCATCAAGGAAGAGCAGCCCAACGGCTTCGCCATCTACACTGATGAGCGTTGCAGAGGTAAGCTCGGAATCGGGAATTGCAGATCCGATTTCACGTCCCTCGCCAGCGATCACGACTCCTGAGGGGTCGGTAAG
>DAOVIK010000247.1 GCA_030673735.1 Anaerolineae bacterium | reverse complement strand
GGATGGTTTGCGTTTGCGCCGGAGCTTGGATCATCGATGCAACCGCAAATCCGATCGCCACCAGGATCAATATGGCGACCAAGATGATTCCGGCAAGTGCAAGCCGCTCCTTCCAGACGTCTTGGGCCTGGGAAGGAGCTGCGACTATCTCTGGTTGGCGTCCGTCGTGGCCATCTTCCATGGTTTGATCATTATAGCATAGGGAACTGCCTATCGATCCCGGCGAGTTGTACTACGGGATTTTCGGGCCGGACGACCACGAGGCCCAGCCAGAATGTCGGCGAGAATAAGAACGAGAACGCTTGATAGCAGTGCCGGAAGCAAATTGAGAGAACCCACGCGCAAAGTCGTCAAGCCGATCAACGCGCCCAGAAAATGCCCTACAAAGAACGCTATCCATGAGGAAATGACGTATAGAAGAAGGCGGCGGAAGCCTCCTCCTCGGATTAGATGATAGAGCAGACCTGCAAACGAGGAGATCACGATACCTAGGAGTGCCCCTGGTAGTGTCATGATTCGATAATACCTCCTCCCAGGCACTCGTCCTGATCGTAAAAGACTGCCGACTGGCCTGGTGTGACGTCGGGAAGCGGAGAATCGAGGGATACATTTGCCCGATCCTTGCCCTTTGGATGAACACGGGCGGCGATCTCTTGGGCCTTGTAGCGAACACGAACGTGGGCCTCGATAGGGTGGGTCGGTGGCTGGTCGCTTGTCCAGCATACATTGCGCAGGCTGAATTCACGGCGACCCAGTTCCTCGCGGAGCCCTACAACAAGGCGATTGGATGCAAGATCCTTCTCCAGAACATACAATGCGGCAGGGGATGAAACGCCAATGCGTCTGCGCTGGCCGATTGTGAATTCGGCAAGCCCTTCGTGCTGGCCGAGCACGTTGCCATGTCGATCGACAATGGCACCCGGCGGAGGCAGCTCCGTGCCCTGATCTTTGAGAAAGGCGCGGTAGTCGTCAGTGGAGACGAAGCAGAGATCTTGGCTATCGGGTCGCTCAGCTACATGAAGATCCAGGCGGCGAGCATGTTCGCGAACTTCTTGCTTGGTGTATGGCCCAACCGGAAAGATGGTGCGACTCAAATCCTGCTGCGCGAGCATGTAGAGAACGTAGCTTTGATCCTTCACGTGATCGTTAGCACGCAGCAGGCGATAGCGCCCTTCGCGATGGACTGATAGGGCATAGTGGCCGGTTGCGAGATGTGTGGCGCCCATGGCAGATGCCTGTCGCATCAGAAATCCCCAACGAACGTGTCGATTGCACTCAATGCATGGATTAGGGGTGATTCCCTTCGTGTAGCCATTGATAAATGCATCCACGACGTGCTGCTTGAAGGGCTCCTGTGCGTTGATGACGTAGAAGGGAATGCTCAGACGCGCCGCGACCTCGCGTGCACTTGTGATATCGATGGGCGAGCAGCATCGATTCGAGCCGTCAGGAGTTGCGCTCCAGAGGCGCATCATCAGGCCGAATACGTCTTCGCCTTGCTCGACGAGAAGAGCCGCCGCTACTGAACTATCCACTCCACCGCTCATGGCGACCGCAATCCGGCGCTGTTCCATAACTAGGCCTCTTTATCCTGTGCGGTTCGCAGGCGCGAGATGACATCGGGAAGGACTTTTAGAAGGACCTCGATGTCGTCGGATTTGGTGTGGCGGCCGACGGTGATCCGCAGCGAGCCCAGGCCCCATGGTCTGTCAAACCCGAGAGCAAGCAACACTTTGGAGGGTTCAGGATCACCGGTTTTGCATGCGGAGCCCGAGGAGCACGCGTAGCCCGACAGATCCAGCGCAGCAAGGAGCTGATTGCCGTCAATATCCCGAAAAACGAAGGAAGCATGATTTGGCAGACGGTCCGTTGGATGGCCCGTCAGGCGAGCATGGGTGATTTCCTCAGAGACGATCGAGATCAGGCGATCGCGCAGCTCGACGTAAGCGAGATTGTGGCTGTCGCGCTCCTCCATCGTGATGCGCAGCGCTTCGGCGCAGCCGACGATCAGAGGGGTATTTGGCGTTCCGGCGCGCAGGCCGTGCTCATGACTGCCGCCGGTCAGGGTTGGGACAACTTGAGTTCCGGCGCGGACAAAGAGCACGCCGATGCCCTTGGGTCCGTAGAATTTGTGTGCTCCGAGCGACATTAGGTCGACGTTCAACTCTTGCACGTCAATGGGGAGTTGGCTGGCGGCCTGAACCGCGTCGGTGTGAAATGGAATCTCATGTTGGCGGCAGATCGCGCCGAGCTCGGTAATGGGATTGATGGTGCCGATCTCATTGTTGGCGTAGATGATCGAAACGATCGCAACATCCTGTCCAATGGTGGAGGAAAGCGCTTCCGGTTCGACGCGGCCGCATTCGTCCACCGGTAGCAGTTCCAAATGGAAGCCATGTAATTCGGCAAGCTGCTCAGCGGTCCGTAGGATGGCTGGGTGCTCGACGGGTGTGGTAAGGATGCGGTTTGCATCGCGGTTGGTGCGAGAGGCGAATGCGGCACCGCGGAGTGCAAGGTTATCGCTTTCGGAGCCGCAGGCTGTGAATACGATTTCGTGTGGTGAACTGCCCAACGCATCAGCGATGGTACGGCGGGATGATTCGACGACGGCCTCGGCTTGCTGCCCCCAGCGATGGGTCGAAGATGGGTTGCCAAAGGTGTCTTGCATGTGAGGAAGCATTGCTTCGAGCACGCGCTCGTCGATTGGCGTTGAAGCCGCATAATCCAGATAGACATGCTTGGAACTCATGCGAGGATTCTATCATGGGCGGTTTGCGAGCATTCGGCACGTTATGGAAGTCGGAGCCAGGATTGTATAATCGATTGAACGACGCAGGTCCGGAGGGATGAGGGCAATGCAAACCGAGATCGTGGGCATCGTGGCTCGTGAAGTGCTCGACTCGCGAGGGAATCCAACAGTTGAAGTTGAGGTAGCGCTGCAGGACGGGAGCCGGGGAAGGGCCATCGTCCCTTCTGGCGCCTCAACGGGTGATTTTGAAGCCTTGGAGCTGCGTTACGGAGATGCCAAGCGCGATAATGGCAAGGGGGTTTTGACCGCCGTAGCGAATGTGAACGGCGAAATCGCAGAAGCACTTGTTGGGAAGGACGCCCTTGAGCAGCAGAAGATCGAAGATGAACAGCAAAAGGTTCTCGAGCGGATATCCAGCCTGGAAGAACTGCTTGCCTCCCCAAGAAAAATCCTGGAAGTGATTAAAACTGACCTGGCTGAGATCGCCGAGACTTATGGTGATGAACGTAGAACGAAAATTGCAGCGGACGCCAGCGATGAGCTCAATGAAGAGGATTTGGTCACTGACGAGGCAGTCTTAATCAGCATCACTGAAAAAGGTTAT
>DAOVIK010000170.1 GCA_030673735.1 Anaerolineae bacterium | reverse complement strand
GTGCGTGTTAATGAGCAACTCAGCGAGGGCGAAGTAGTCGCTGAAGCAGAAGTTCCCGAGCGCTATGTGTTCCTGGATGTCACACGCGCCTTGAATGTACCCGAGGGCGTGACGGGCCGTTACTTGACTTGCGATGTCGGCGATCGCCTATCACAAGGTGATCGGATTGCCGAGGCGAAAGGCTTGTTTTCACGAGCGGTAAGGGCTCCTGGAGATGGGCGTGTCATTGCCATCACAGAGGGGCGCGTCTTGTTCGAGGTAATCACTCCATCCTATGAGCTTCGATCTCGCTACCCCTGCGTTGTGGGTGGCACCGACGGTGTGCAGGCAATCACGGTGGAAACCAGCGGGGCACTGATCCAGGGCGTTTGGGGTAACGGCATGCGCGGCTACGGACCGCTACGACTGGTCGGAAATGATCCTGGAATAAAGATGACGATTGACACGCTGAATATCGGATTGCGAGGTTCCGTCATAGTCGCCGGCTTCTGCGACAGCGAAGCTCCGTTTCACCAAGCCACGGAGCTGTCGGTTCGCGGAGTCATCTTGGGAGGGATTGCTTCGAGCATGGTCCCGTTCGCTCGACGGCAAAGCTATCCGGTCGTAATTCTTGAAGGTTTTGGACATATACCCATCAACACCGCCGCGTACCAACTATTAAATGAGAATCAGGGCAAGGATGCCTCGCTTGATGCGACGCCTTCTCGGGCTTACGAAGTCCATAGGCCTGAGATCATCATTCCCAATCTCTCAGATGCGCAGTATGAACTTTCCGATGAAGTCGTTCCGCTGACCCCGGGCGTGCGGGTGCGTGTTCTGCGCCAGCCACATATGGGGGCGGTGGGTGTGGTTCGCGAAGTGCTCACAAGGGCGGTGAGCTACCCTAGCGGGAACATGGCCCGCAGCGCTAGGCTCGACTTGGAGGGCAAAGGCAGCATTGTCGTGCCCCTTGCCAACCTTGAGGTGCTATCATAGGGCCGCGACAGGCAGAAATGCCTTGAAGCGGTCGTTCTCGGTCGAGCCGGTGAGGAGATAAGACGATGGCAGAAGACTTTGATTTCGAAGTTCCTCCAGTGCAAGAGGAGGATGAATCGCCAAACCGAGCATTCATCACTGCAGTCGCAGGCATCGGTGGTTTGCTCATCTTGAGTTTGATCTGTCTTGGGCTCTATACGCTGGTCATTGCTCCAAGACAGCGTGAGGCCAGGGAACGACGCCCTACTGAGATCGCGCTGACCAACACCGAGATCGCCCGATTGCTTACTGAAACGGCCATTGCCGGCCAGAGTCCGGGGCCGGGTGATGGGACCGTCGTGGCAACCTCCACCACAACCCCAACGCCCACTGAGGTGGTAGTGGTGTCTACATCGACGCCTACAATCACGCACACCCCGGAGCCCACGGCAGACCCGCAAACCGCCACCGCCCAAGCCCAAGCGACGGCAGATGCAGCCGCACAGCAGGCCACGGCTACATCCACATCCACTGCCACAGCTACGGCCGTAATTGCACCCACGGCCACACCTACTGCGACACCTACCGAACTGCCAGGTACCGGGGGTTTCGCCGAAGACATCGGCGTCCCTGGTATGCTGTTATTGGCGGCAGTGCTGGTGGCTGTGATCATCGTCGCCCGGCGCTTGCGTACACGCTCCGCTTGAGGCGCCTGCGCAGCAACTGCCTCGTCACGTAATCCAACCCGACAGGGCCAATAGCTGCATTGGCCCTGCCGGGGCTTTGTGGGCACATATGAGCAAATCAAAGATTCCCTTCTCATCGCTAGCAGAACGCGTGCTCGCATCCTTGGCTGCGGGCCGCTGCGTTTCTATCATCGGACTGAGCAACATGGGCAAGTCAACGCTCATGCGCGCTCTTGCTGGTGAGGAAGCGCAGCAGCTGTACAGCAAGGCGCGCAACAGCTCAGGCTTCCTGATCTATGTGGATTGCAACCGCGCCGTCGATATCTCCCCCCAGGCGTTCTACGAAGTTGTGCTCAGATCGGTGCTCGAGCGGCTGGCCGACCAGTCGCCTCCTGACCTGGCTGCCGCCATGCGCGAACACCATCAGGAAATCACCGCCACCGACAGCACTTTCTCGGCCTCGCTGGCTTTCAACTTGGCGCTCACTGATCTCTGCGAGCAACTCGGCCATGATATTTGCCTGCTGATCGATGAGTTCGATGAGATCTATGCCGAGCTCGAGGAGAGAACGCTACTGAATTTGCGCGCCTTGCGGGATCGGTTCTCCGGTTGCATGGCCTACGTCACCGCCACCGAACGCAGCCTTCCTTTGCTCCGGAACCAGAAGGTCGAGGATGAATTCGCCGAGCTGTTCTCGCGTACGACCTACCATATGCCGTTGCTCACCGAGGCGGAAATCGACACAATTCTCGACACGCTCACGCTGCCAAAGATCAGCCAAGCGCAGCGTAGGATCTTTCACCAACTCTCGGGAGGGCATCCCGGCCTGCTGCTTGCCGTCTCCCAAGCTCTGGCCATGAGCGCCTCGGGTGGGGGGAAGGACGATTTTGCCGCGCTAGCCCGGCGCGCGCCGGGGCCGCGCACCGAGTGTCTGAAGATCTGGAACCAGCTCAATAGCGATGAGCAAGCCGCGCTGACCACATTGGTCTTGGAAGCCGAATCGAAGCTTCCGGCACCGCAGCTGCAGCGTTTGGAGAAGCTTGGGCTGGTGCAAGGAGGCAATCCGTTCTCACCGATCTTCGCCGAGTTCGTGGCGCGACGGGGGCGCGGCCCAGAAGTAGGCAAGCGCGGCGTGCATCTCGATTCTGATTCGGGTGACGTTTGGGTCGACGGAGTTCGGATTCCTGTGCTCACCGATCTGGAGTTTCGGCTGCTCCAACAGCTATTCGAACGCCGCGACAAGCTCACGGATAAATACCGCATCGTCACCAGCGTCTGGGGAGAGGATTACTTGGGTGAGGTCGATGATGCCAGAGTCGAGAAGCTCGTCAGCCGCTTGCGCAGCAAGATCGAGCCCGATCCGGCCAATCCCATTTACTTGATCACTCAACGGGGGAGGGGCTATAAGCTTCTTTCCAAGCCCCGAGAGGGATGACTACGCCAATCTGCTTCTAGAGCCGGATTACTGCCTACCCCATTCCTTCCGCAACCGACCTTCCATGCTCCAACAGAACTTGCACCATTTCGGGCTTGCGAGCTTCGGCATAAACGCGCAGCACGGGCTCTGTGCCGGATGGACGGATCAACAACCACGAATCGTCCTCCATCACATATTTCACGCCGTCCACATCGTCGACGGATTTCACATCTAGGCCATCGATCGAACCCGGCGCGCCGTCGCGCAGCGCTTCGACCATGCGCGGCTTGGAAATCGGGCGTGCCAGCCGCAGGTCGTCTCTCGCATAGTGAGAGGGGCCGAACTCTTCCAGAAGCTCGCTTACCAGCCGCTCGAGTGGCTTGCCCGTAGCTGCAACCATCTCCACCAGCAGTAAGCCTGTCAGTACGCCATCCCCTTCGGGGATATGCCCCTTGATCGAGATGCCTCCCGACTCCTCGCCGCCGATCAGCACGTTGTTGTTGAGCATTTGATCGGCGATGTGATTGAATCCCACCGGGGTTTCCACAAGCTCGAGATCATACTTGGCGGCCACGCGGTTCAGCATGTGCGTGGTCGAAACCGTCTTCACGATCTTGCCCTTCCAGCCGCGGTGCTCCACCAGGTATTTCGCGCCCAACGCCAGCACACGATGCGGATCGACGAATTGCCCCCTGCCATCCATGGCGCCCATGCGGTCGCCGTCGCCATCTGTGCCGATGCCCAACTGGCCGTGCCCCGCCATGATCGCTCCCGCCAGCGGACCCAGGTTGCGCTCGATGGGTTCAGGGTGAATGCCGCCGAACCCCGGGTTCATTTCGGCACGAACCTCGAAGACCTCGCAGCCCGTTCCCCGAAGGATGCCCTTGATCAAGCCCCGTCCTGAACCGTACATGGAGTCGACCACCACATTCTGTGGATTCTCGGCGATGGCGTCGAAGTCGATCAGCTTGCTCAAATGTGCGTAGTACTCCGAAGTCGGATTGAAGCGCTGGATCAGGCCCATTTCCCGTGCCCGGTCCAGGTCCATCACGTTGGGTCCTCGTGCGCGCGATAAATTGTCGTTGTAGTAGACCTCCACACGGCGGCATTGCTCGGGCATCGCCGATCCGCCATAGGCGGCCTTGAGCTTGATCCCGTTGTAGCGAGGCGCGTTGTGCGAGGCGGTGATCATCACGCCGGCGATGGCGCGCAGGTCGCGTACTGAGAACGACACCATCGGGCTGGATACGTCTGCCGAGGTCAGATACACCTTGTAGCCGTTTGCGGCCAGCACACGCGCAACTTCGATGGCGTAGCGATCGGAGAGGAAGCGCGTATCGAAGCCGACGACCATGACCTTGGGATCCGCGCCGACGTTGTTGCGCCCATTGAGCCACTCGTCCGACGCCACGGCGTCAGCGATGGCTTGAGTCACCTGTCGCACGTTATTGAAAGTGAAAGTATCCGAGATAACACCGCGCCAACCGTCGGTGCCGAAGTGAATGGTCATGCGTTTCCTCGATGCGATTGGGAGTTATGGAGCCGGATTGTAGCAGGCTCGGCCGTGCAGGTCAACCTCGGTCCAGATCGCGTGTACGCCGGCTATTTGTGCATGAGAACAAGCATTGCCAGTTCGCAGGACCATCGTGCGATGTATACCGT
>DAOVIK010000010.1 GCA_030673735.1 Anaerolineae bacterium | reverse complement strand
TGACGACACCTCTCCCGCCCAGCTCCTCCGCAATCGTTCGGGCCTCATCGGCGATACCCGCGACTCTGCCGCGGGGAATCGGAATCCCGTGTTGAGCGAAGATTTGCTTTGCCTGATACTCATGCAGCTTCATTCAGCGCTGCCTCCAAATCACTCTCCATTTGCTGGATCAGATATCAATTCGGGCAGGTCCGGCACGAACTTCATCAGGCGGCTATTGCCGGTATCCACAACCCATAAGGCTCCTTCAGAGTCGAAGGCCATGCCGCTGGGCAATCCGAAGCGCGCCTCGGAAGAGCCAAGACCGCCCCACCCGGATACATAGACGCCTTCTGTCGTGAAGCACAGCACCAAGAACCCTTCCGGATCGGACACGCATATATGTCCCGATGGGCTGTAGGCCAAGTAGGGCTTGTTGTCCAGCGAATCACCGTACCAACCCTCGATCGGCCACTCGAGAACCGTGATGAACCAGTTGTCCGCAATCTCCTCAAACACCTGGACGCGCATGTTCCATGTATCCGCAACGTAGACCCGTCCTTCGTTGTCGATAGCCAGACCCACTGGCTCGTCCAGGCGACCGGTCCCAGCCCCCCCACCACCGAACTCACCAAGGTATCGCAATCGATCGTCAAAGAACAGAACGCGCTTGTTCCCTGTGTCAGCTACAAAGACGCGTCCTTGATTATCGATGGCAATGTCCCTGGGGCCCCACATGTTATCCTCCGGACTTGCCAAGCCTCCCAACCCGACCTCGTTTATGAATTCGCCATCGGCGGTAAATCGCTGTACCCGGTTGTTCCAAGTATCGGCGACATATACATAGCCATTGGTCCCTACAGCCAACCCCCAGGGAGCATCGAAAACGAGGCCGGGGACATTCTCGTCGATTGTCGCCTGTCCATACACGCCCCAGTAATCAAGCACCTCTCCGTCGGTGCTTAGATGCTGAATGCGGTGGTTCTCGGTATCAGCCACGTAGATCGATCCATCCAGAGCCAGGGCGATATCCCGCGGACGCAGGAATTGGCCCGGTCTTGATCCTGGTTCGCTACCGATCACTTGCACTGCGTGAAGCTCCTGCATCCCGTCAGCGTAGGGATCCTCTCCAGGCAGGAAGGATATTTCGGGCGGCCGCATGTTGTAGTCCCATACCAAAGCGGCAGCATCCTTGCGGACGTAGAGGCGCATGCGATCGGCGTTGTACCAGTTATCGAGTGTAAGCCGACGGCCCGTTATTTGGATGTATGCTTCGTAATCTCTGTTGTACCAAATGTCCCACAGTGCAGATCGCATTTCAGGAGAGCGCAAGGCATTTGAGATTCGCTCCCAAGTGAGACCGAAATAATCCTGCATCGGCCACCACATGCGGTTGTATTCAAACTTATAGTAGCGATCTCCCAAGATGGGATCGATTCTCGACCAAACGTCATTCCCTGCAATCACGATTGGATAATTGAGTAAATCACGCGTGGGATTCTGGCTGTAGAAGTGTGGTTGCGTGTAATTGCGTAGATACCACTGGAACGGCCATGAAACATCACTGTCATATGCGACATCGATCGCCAAGCCATCCGTGGTTCGCAGCGAGAGGTCTTCAACCTGATCCAACAGTGTCTTCACACCGGTAGCCGAATGCGCATATACCATGAATTCGGTCGGATCGTCGTAGTTAATGAACGTCGCGCGAAGGGCCGTCCTGGCGGTGAGCACGGTCAGAACCGCAAGAACGATCACGCCAGCTAGCTTGAAGAACCCTCCCGGAGACCATGAAGTTGATTGATAGGCCAGTGCAAAAAGGGAAGCTATGGCCAGTATCAGCGCAATCAAAAAGCCTAAGGTCGTCTGAAGCTGTGCTATCTCGCTGCCCTGAAACGGAGGCGGATCTCCGAGAGCATAGGCCATCGCCCAAACCATGGACAGCATGGATAGGCCAAGCAGCAAGGCCATCAGCCATGCCTTCCGCTGGCGCCACGCCGCCCAATCGATAGAATTGAGAAGCTTCCCAAATGTCCATCCACCAAGCAAGATGAGCGGCAACGTTATGTGCACCGTCAGCCATGGCATGCGCTCGCCAGCATAGGAAAAGGCCGCGAACGACGTAATCGCCCAAAATCCTAGGAAGATGATGACCGGGAACCTCTCACCACCCGCGCTGCTTGCAGCATCCTCGACGCTTGACGACGTCTCCTCATCGGCATTCTCCTTACGCCGGCCGAAAAAGGCAGCCACCGGAGCAAGCAACGCTCCCAGCGCAGGAAGATATTCGTAAAAGGGCACCTGCAACGCCAGATAGTAGTACCAGGGCTGGCTTCCGCGATGAACCCCCTGCTGATCGATCCAATAGCCCAGCGAGCCGACCAGCCCGGTCGCCAATCCCGAAGGATTGGTGAGGATCGTGGTCTGCAGGATGATGAAGGGCACAAAGAACACGCTCGCCGCGATGAGCCAGCGGCGCCAGTCCCACAGCAATCCGATGCCAGCACTGATCACAACCAGCACTCCCACAGCTATCGCGGTGAGCGCGAAGGCTTCTGGGTCTTCATACGCAATCGGATCCCAACCCAGCAGTTCGGCTGGAATTGCCGCCAATTGCGGAAGTACCATCGTGCTGCTGACCAGTAATAAATCAAAGGTGGGAAACTCGACGCGGAGCCGCTTGCCAAAAGACAAGATCAGGCTTATTCCAGCTATCAACAGTCCTGCGCCCAGGAGAATCAATGCCAGCAGCCCGAAACGCGAGGGATCGATTGTAGCTACGGGCAATCCGCTAGTGGGATCAAGGGGTTGGATGGTTTCAGCGGCGCTTATCGTCCCTCCGAGGCCGTCCCCGAATAGGATGTAGAACACCATCCCCAGCCCTACCAGGCCAATTGCCGCGCCGATGATGAAGCCAATCATATGGATGGCAGATTTCCAACGCCGCGAGAACAGCTTCACAAGCAGAAGAATAGCCAGAAAGATCATGAAGAGGGCGGTGTAGATGAAAGACGTTTCCTTGGTCGTGAAATGCAGCGAGAGAGAAAGCGCGAAGAGATAGATCCAGAGTGAGCGCCTGGTCTCCACGTAGCGAATCATGGAGTAAAGGGTCAGGAGCACCATGGGAATGACAAGCGCCTCGTTGCGCACATATCGCCCGTAGTACATCATGTAGGGTGAGATCACCATCAACCCCATGGCCACCAGCGTGCCCGTACGACCGAGCCATTTGCGGAACAGCAGCACCATGCCCACTGCCAACACGCTGGCCACAGCCGCCGGAATGCGTGCGGTGGCGTCCGAATCCCCAAACAGGAAGTAGGACAGCGCCACAGCATGAAACTGCAGTGGTCCATGCATCAATGGAGTGTGTTCGAAGCCCCGGCCTTCTGCGAGAGACCATGAAAAATAGGTATGAAGGCTTTCATCATGACTCATGACCCGCGTTTCGAGATCGTAGAAGCGAGTAACGATCGCAGCGAGGAGCAACAGGCAAATTACGATAGTTTCCACATCGATACGGACGCCAAGATTCAGCGTGCGGTCGAGCCAACTCTCTCGTTTTTGCTCTGAGGCTTCAAGAGTCGTCATGGACGTTTCTCCATCACGCCTTGTTTGGAACGATTGCCTTGTTTCTTCTTCCGGGGTGCTTTGCGCGTCTTGATCCTCTTGCCTTCCCCCTTGCCTGATGCCAAGGAGGCAAGCTTTTCGATTTCCTTCTGGTTCAGGAAGCGGTGTTCTCCCGGCTTGAGTGACCCAATCCGGATAGGACCATGACGAATGCGGATGAGCCTCTTCACACTCAATCCGAGGCTTGCAGCGACGTCTCGTATCTGGCGCTTCCGCCCTTCGCGCATCACAATGCGTATCCAGCGGCTATCTTTGGTCGGATCCTCAAGCGTCACACGCGCCGGGCGCGTCCGCTTCCCGTCGGGTAATACTACCCCTTTGCGCCACGCGGTCAACTGCGATCGATCCGGCTTGCTGTCGAGCAAGACGCGATATTCCTTATCATGGCCGAAGCGGGGATGTGTAAGACGATGGGCGGCCTCACCGTCGTTCATCATCAGGATCAGACCTTCGCTTTCGATATCCAGACGACCAACTGGATAGAGACGTTGATCCACTGGCACGAACTCACGCACCGTCGGCCTTCCACCTTGCGAACGTAGCGAGGATAAAACCCCTCTGGGTTTATAGAGCGCCAGATAGACATGAGGTTCGGCAGCGCGAAGTCGCTCGCCATCAATCCTCACATCGTCTTCGGCCACGTCGACCTTGGAGCCCAGCACTGCGACACGTCCATTGATCATCACGCGACCGGCGCGTATCAGATCTTCACACTTACGGCGCGACCCGATCCCAGCTTGCGCCATGGCTTTCTGCAAGCGTTGCCGCATCAGCTTTCGCTTTCGCCTTCACCCTGCCTATCTGATTCATCAGCGACGTCCGGGGTAGCCGAGATTTCAGGCAGTTCATTGACCGAACCCAATCCGAAATGCGTCAGGAATTCGGGCGTGGTTGAATAGAGTATCGGACGCCCCGGTCCTTCACTTCGCCCGCTGTCTTCAATCATCCCATGCCGCATCAGCGTGCGGAGTGAACTCTCCGAGTTTACGCCACGAATGGCATCGATTTGCGGGCGCGTCACCGGTTCCTGATACGCAATGATCGCCAGAACTTCGAGCGATGCCGGAGTGAGGGACGTGATGCTCTCAAGATCGAGAAAACGTTCGACATCGGCCGAGAACTCAGGCGCGGTGGTCAGTTGCACGCCTTGCTTTCCCCATTGGAGTCGAATTCCCCGCTGCGGGCTATTCTCCGCCATTAGCTTCAGTTCTTGCTCAATGATTCTAGGCTTCAGCCGCAATGCCGCAGCCAGTTGTCCTACGGATACTGGTCCCGGTGCTACGAACAGCAAAGCTTCCAATCTGGCGCTCAAGCTATGGGACTCCTCGCTCAGGGGGGATTCAGGAACGCCCGTGCTATAATCTGCGTCGGTGTTTCGCTTTGGAGTTGACAAGGTTGCTCTACTCAAGAATTCTCGCGGGAGGGCGTCTCGCTACACCTGACGCTCCTATCCGACTTGGCATGGGCGATCAATCTCCGCCCATCGAAGCGAAAGAAAGCCGGCGAGACGAACTCCTAGCAATCGACACGCCGGTGGTGGACTCAGAAGGTAGCCTCGTGTTTGAGGTCGGCTTTGCGGACATAGGGCCTCGGCCCGCGTCAGAAACGCTCAAACCACTTGTTTCGGCCATCCTCACGGAGGCCTTCATTGGCACCTTGGGCCCATTGGCCACCGGCGTTTGCTTCACCACCATCCCCGCCTTTGGACTGAAGTTTCCTAACGGCGGATTCAGGTAGCCATTCAGCCACGGATTATACCAGCGCAGGATTATGGCAGCAATCAAACCCTCACCCGCACGATCCATCATACTGGCCATAAGCGTGTTTATTGTGCTATCAGCATGCGCCGGCCCTCAAGTCACCGCATCAAATATCGAGGTTCATGTGCAAGTCGATGGCGAGCGCTTGACCGTGGTCGTTCCACATGGCTCCACCGTCCAACAAGCGCTGGCCTTAGCGGAAGTTCTCCTTGGAGAACTCGATCGCGTCCAGCCAGCCAGCTACGCCATCGTTGCGGCAGATACGCTGATCCAAGTCACCAGGATCACGGAGCATTTCGAGATCGAGACTGCCGTGCTTCCTTTTGAGCGGCAAACCATACGCAACGAGTCCCTTCCGGACGGAGAAACGCGTTTGCTCCAGCCCGGGCAGAACGGAATGCAAGAGACAACCTTCCGCACCGTTCTTGAGGAAGGTGTTGAAGTGTCTCGCACTCCCATCAAGACGTCCGTGCTCATTGAGCCGCAACCCGAGATCATGATGATCGGCACGCAAAGCGCCTTCACACCCGTTCCGATCGAAGGAACGCTAGCCTATGCATCAGCCGGCAATGCCTGGATCATGCGGAATAGCAGCGGAAGCCGCAGACCATTGGTAACCACCGGCGATCTCGATGGGCAAGTCTTCAAGCTTTCTCCCGATGGTGATTGGCTTCTCTTCACTCGCCGCGAGAGCAACGACGACGAGGTTATCAACACGCTCTGGCTGGTCTCAACCTTAGATCCACAGCCGGAACTGATCGAGTTGGGAGTGGAAAACGTCATTCATTTTGCAGATTGGTCCCCCGCTTCACCCCCCTACATCATCGCCTATACGACCGTGGAAAGCAGCCTGGCAGCACCCGGGTGGCAGGCCAATAACGACCTCTCCCTACTTTACTTTTCACCATACGCTGAAGATGTCGATCAGGAAATCCTTATCCCCGATAATGCCGGTGGGCAGTATGGCTGGTGGGGAACTACTTTCAGCTGGGCTCCCGATGGAACGTCGCTGGCCTATGCGAGCCCCGATGATCTAGGTATCGTGATGCTGGACGATCCCGCCTACGAATCGATGATCCGCTTCAATCCATATCAAACCCTGGGAGACTGGGCGTGGGTTCCGAGCATCGCTTGGGGCAACGATGGCAACACGCTGTTCTTCGTTGATCACGGCGCACCCATCGGTCTGGAAGGTCCTTCGGCCTCACCGGTATTTGACCTCTTGGCCATGACGCTGGACACAGAGTCGACTATCCCGCTCGTAGCGAGGACCGGCATGTTTGCCAATCCCTCCACATCACCCATTCTCCGGCAAGGGAGCGGGGAACGAGCCTATCGCGTGGCATACCTGCAGTCGCTATCTCCCCTGGAGAGCGATGACAGCCGCTATCGCCTCATGATCATCGACCGCGACGGGAGCAACCGCCGGGAGCTGTTCCCCGCTGAAGGGGAAGTCGGGTTGGAGCCACAACGCTTCACCTGGTCACCTCAGGGTGAGCGGCTGGCTTTGATCTACCGTCACGACTTGTGGATCGTCGACGCCGCCGCGGGAACCGCCCAACAAGTGACCGGAGACGGGCAAGCAATCGCGTTCGACTGGAAACCATAGCCCGTATCATCGCAAGGATGAGCAAGGAGAAGAGCATGCGAATACTGCTTACAGGAGGCGCCGGATTCATAGGCTCTCACTTCTGCGATCGGTTGATCGATGAAGGACACGAAGTCCTCGTGTATGACAACCTGATTACCGGAAGCCGGGAGAATATCGCCCATTTGAGCAATCACGACAGCTTCACCTTCATCGAGCATGACGTTACAGAGTTCATAAAAGTCGAAGGCAAGCTCGATGCGGTGCTTCATTTTGCCTCCCCCGCCAGCCCCAATCCAAACTCTCCTTATGGCTACCCTCAGCTTCCGATACAGACTCTAAAGGTTGGCGCTCATGGTACGCACAACACGCTCGGTGTTGCGCGTGCGCATCGTGCGCGCTACCTGCTGACCTCGACTTCAGAAGTCTATGGCGATCCTCTAGAGCACCCCCAAAAGGAAGAGTACTGGGGCAACGTCGATCCCATCGGATTGCGATCGGTCTACGATGAAGCAAAGCGCTTCGCTGAAGCTATGACCATGGCTTACCATCGCACCTATGGAATCAACACTCGAATCGCACGGATCTTTAACACCTACGGACCGCGCATGCGCCTCGACGATGGGCGCGCGGTGCCCAACTTCCTCTGCCAAGCGCTCACTGGTCAGCCGGTTACGATCTATGGTGATGGATCACAAACGCGAAGCTTTTGCTATATAGACGACATGGTCGAAGGGCTCTACAGGTTGTTGATGGCCGATGGCGACGTCCATCTTCCTGTAAACATAGGTAATCCCGTTGAGATGAGTATCACCGAACTGGCCGAGGTGATAGGCCGTGTAACTGGGCGCTCCATCGAGATGCAGTATCTCGCCGACCAGCGCGGTCCTTCAGACCCTCAGCGACGCCAGCCGGACATCTCCCGCGCGAAGGCTTGGCTCGATTGGGAGCCGAAGGTGCCTCTGGAAGCTGGATTGAAACCAACCGTGGAAGACTTCAAAGCTCGCTTATGAGCGAAAATGCCCCCCGCATGCGACGGGAGCTCTCCCGCTTCCTCAAGTTCACTGTTGTTGGCACCATTGGCGCCGTAGTCGACTTTGGGACTTTCAACCTGCTGCATTCCTTGTTCAGCGTTCCCTTCCTTCCCGCAGGCGCGATCTCATTTGCATTCGCGGTGACCAGCAACTTCCTGTTCAACCGCTACTGGACATATCCTGACTCGCGCACGAAGCCGGTTCCGCAGCAGGCCATTCAATTCACGCTGGTCAACGCAGTGGGACTGATGATCAGAACCCCGGTTCTGGCGTTCGCAGAAATGCCGATGATTCGATTCGCCAGTAGGTTGATAGACTCCATAGCTACAACTTGCCCCTCATGTGCCACCGGAGTCTCAGCCATAAGCCCTGAACTATTGGGAAGGAACTTCGCCCTCGCCATCGCAGTGCTGCTCGTACTCTTCTGGAATTTCGGCATCAACCGCATCTGGACCTATTCAGACGTCTCCTAGGAAATCTGCCTCGCAACGTCAAGAATGATGACCCATTAGTAATGCCTGCTTGATCGAAACGGCATGCATATCCTAACGTTGTACCCAATGGGGGACCTATCACGACCGATAGCGTTTCGCTATAATCAAGATGGTCGAGAGGGGGAGGATGATTGGATGCCGAACGATCTTTATGAAGAGGCCATCCCAATCTACTCAACATCGGGAGATTGGGCCGCCATGCTATCATTTCCTTATCTCTTCAACCCCGTGGGTGAATGGATCGGCTGGGTAACATCTGACCATGATGTATTCGACGTCGAGGGCCGATACGTTGGATTCCTGGATGATGAGCCGCGCATCCTTCGAAGGCGCTTGGACGAATACAGGATCCCTCGGCGCGATCCGCCTTCTGCACCCAAACGAATCACTACGCCGGCTCTCGTGCCCTTACCTCCATTCTTTCGCGAGCTTCCGTTCGAAGTTATCGATGTAATAGACGAGGATCCAGATCGATTGCATCCTATCGACATGGGGGAGTTCAGAGAAGATATGAATTGAAGGCAGCTGATACCGCTGGGGATCGAAAATCCGTGAGCGCCTCACGGATAGCCCTCAGTCAACTCATGTTGCCGAACCAGCCAGTTTCCGTGGTGATGAGCATGGTGCATGGATCATGAAACTGGTGAACCGAGCCGGAGCTACTGCGACCATGCGCGACGCCCAATACCGCGCGAATACTGTCGCATCCAACCAGATGGAATCTAGCGAGATGTATGAACTGCTGGTGATGGCGGGAGAGAAGCGCCTGGCCGATCGCGCTCAGAATCCTCAGGAAGCCAAGCAATGAGTGATGCCATTCTCTCCCTAACCGACTTGCTTGATCGCGCAAGCGCCAAGCGCTTCTTGGAAGCGCCACCTCCTGAGGATCTCGGACTCGCCGAACACCTTCCATTCCCCTTTCTGGCACTTGTAGGGCAACGTGAAATGAAGCTGGCCCTACTGCTGGCAGTCATCAATCCCAACATCGGCGGAGTGCTTCTTGTGGGACCGCGCGGCACTGGGAAGACCACCGCCGCCCGCAGCCTTACGGGGCTGCTTCCAGAAGTTGACCGCAGCCGTTGTGCCTACGGATGCCTTCCAGAGGACATCGAAGAAGGTGGCGTTGAAGCCGTCTGTCCGGATTGCGCCAAGCGATTCGCAGAGGGCGATCCACTGACATACAGGGGCCGAGTGCGCCTAATCGAACTCCCCCTCAACGCCAGACTCGAAGATGTTGTCGGTGGCCTGGATGAACGTGCCGGCGCACAAAGCCGCCTCAGATTGCGCCGTGGAATTCTGGCCCGCGCCGATCGCAACTTGCTATATCTAGATGAAGTCAACCTGCTTCCAGATGACATTCTGGATGCGATTCTCGACGCGGGAGCGCAGGGAATCTACACACTGAACCGTGGCCCATTCACCGTGACGTACAAGGCGCGCTTCGTGCTCATTGGTTCGATGAATCCGGAGGAGGGCCGCCTGCGGCCCCAGATCTTGGACCGATTTGGTTTGCGTGTGGTTGTCCGAGGGCTTGAGGATCCCAAGGAGAGGCTGGAGGCCTATCGACGCACAATCGCCTTCCGCAATAACATGCACAGCGTGATCGAGCAGTACGCGGATGCATCCGAGGGCATTCATCGCGAAGTCGTCACCGCTCGGGAATTGCTGCCCAATGTCCAGCTGACTGCACACGCCGAGCGGTTTGGTCTTGATCTCATTCAGCGCATGGGCATTGATTCGTTGCGCGCAGAGATAACGCTATTTGAAACCGCCAGGGCACATGCGGTCGCTGATGGGCGACGTAAGGCCAGCCTTAGTGATGTAAGAGCCGCTGCCCCCATGTCCTTGCGCCTGCGCCGTTCAGCCTTTATGCAGGATTTCTTCAAAACCAGAGACCAAGAAGAGGAGGAGATCGACGAGTTGCTGGCGAATATCTGCAAGAAGAGCAGCAAGAAATCACCAGCAAAGAAGAAACGCGGCAGCGCGAAGCCTTAGGGCTTCGCGCTCGAAATCTTCGGTAGAGTCTGCCCCCTAGTCAAACCGATGGAGGCAACTAGCATTGAACTTACTTCTTGAGGTGCTCATCGACGTAGCTCACCGCATCGCCAACAGATGAGATCTTCTGTGCATCCTCATCCGAGATCTCACCGCCGAATTTCTCCTCAAAGGCCATGATCAACTCTACTAAGTCCAACGAATCGGCTTCCAGATCCTCGCGAAACTTGGATTCCGTCTTCACCTTGCTTGCGTCAACGCCAAGTAGTTCTACAATAATCTCCTTGATATCGTTGAAGGTGTCCGACATGTGTCGCCTCCTTGATTCCTCACTGCAATGACAGTGTCTGCCGCTATTTTAAGTTGTACTCCCTGCGCACGCAAGTTGACACGCGCAAAGGCGGCTGGTAAGATGACTCCTTCCTAGGAACACCTTGTCATGAGCAAAGTTACGCCCACTTCTCGACGCAAGGCCGATCACATCCAGGTGAGCTTGGAAAGGGAAGTACAATCCGGATTGAGAACCGGGCTGGATGGGCTGCGCTTCGAGCACAACGCCCTGCCCGAGCTCAATTTGCGCGAGGTCGACACCAGAACTGAGTTCTTGGGAAAGAAGCTGAGCGCCCCCATCTTAATTTCCTCAATGACGGGCGGGACCGAAACCGCAGGCAAGATCAACCAGGTTCTGGCTGAAGCCGCTCAAGAAACCGGAGTGGCCTTGGGCTTGGGGTCGCAGCGTGCAGCGCTGGAACAAAGCGCGCTTGCCTCGTCCTTTCAAGTTCGCAACATAGCTCCCGACATTCTGTTGTTCGCGAATCTGGGCGCGGTGCAACTGAATTACGGCCTGGATGTTGAAGCCTGCCGGCAGGCTGTAGATATGATCGAGGCCGATGCCCTTATTCTGCATCTGAACGCATTGCAGGAGGCACTCCAGCCAGAAGGCAACGTCGATTTCAGCGATCTGCTGCGCAAGATCGAGAAGGTCTGCGAGGGCCTCGACTCTCCAGTCATTATCAAGGAAGTTGGGTGGGGCCTATCCGCGGAAGTTGCGCTGCGGTTGGCTGATGCAGGCGTGGCGGCCTTTGACGTGGCTGGAGCCGGAGGAACTTCCTGGGCCATGGTGGAAATGCACCGCGCTCGGAACAGGAGCCAGGCCAACATAGCAGCTGCATTCCTCGAATGGGGCATTCCCACAGTTGAATCGCTCGTCCAAGTACGCCAAGCACTGCCGAATGCGCCTTTGATTGCCTCCGGAGGCTTGCGCTCCGGAGTGGACATCGCCAAGTGCCTTGCACTCGGAGCAGACCTTGCAGGAATGGCCCTCCCCTTCCTCCAAGGTGCGGTTGAATCAAAGCAGGCGGTCATCGAAGCTATCCATGAAGTCACAGCCGTGCTGCGCACGTGCATGTTCGCTACCGGATCAGCCGATTGCTCGGCGCTCAGACAGGCCAAGCTAGCCCCAATCAAATGAGCGATCAATTAGTCACCACGGACCTTCTGGCAGCGATGCTCGAATCGATCGAGGACGATCTCCAGCTCTCAATCCGTACCCTGAAGGATGCCCCCTACCAAGAAATGTCCGAGATGATCGAATACCATCTCGGATGGCATGAAGCCTCGCCGGCATCACGCGGAAAGCGCTTCAGACCGCTGTTGACCTTGCTGTGCTGTCAAGCTGCAGGCGGTGATTGGCGGAGCGCGCTGCCAGCAGCCAGCTGCATCGAGCTTATCCATAACTTCTCCCTGATCCATGACGACATCCAGGATGAGAGTGATTTGCGACGAGGGCATCCAACAGTGTGGAAGCGCTGGGGAGTGGCGCAAGCCATCAATACCGGCGATGCAGTGTTCGTGTTGGCGCGCCTGGCCGGTCAACGCTTGATCGAGACAGGCATTCCGCCGGCTACGAGCCTCCAGGCTTTGACTGTTATCGACCAAGAATGCTTAAACCTCACCAGGGGCCAGTTTCTGGATCTGGATTTCGAGAAGCGCGAATCGGTTTCGGAGAGCGATTATACCGAGATGATATCGGGTAAAACGTGTGCGCTCCTGCGCGCCTCGGCTCAGGGTGGAGCCATCATAGCCGGTACCGCACCACAGTCGATTGAATACTATCGCACATATGCCCATCATCTCGGAATGGCATTCCAAATCGTTGACGATATCCTGGGTATATGGGGGGAGGCTGAAGTAACAGGGAAATCAAGCGAGGGCGACTTGCGATCGCGCAAGAAAACGCTTCCCGTGATCTACGGCCTTGAGCATTCTCCCAAGTTCTCACAAATCTGGGCCTCGGAGCGGTCTAGCGCTGGCGACATTGAAGGCATGAGGCTAGCACTGGAAAACGCCGGCGCGGACAGGCACGCTCGACAAATGGCCGATGAAGCCACCTCGCTTGCCTTGCGCTCTCTCAAGAGCGCATCTCCCGAGGAAGCTGCCGCAAGCGAATTGGAAGACCTCGCTACTCGTCTCTTGGCCCGCAAGCGCTGAGGCTTCGGATTGGCGCTGGAGAAGCTGGACCTATATCCTATGCGGTCTGGGGGGGGGCCAAAAACTGCTCACCAAGTCCTTAATGCTATAATCTGCCCAATCGTGGCCGAATAGGCAATGCGAAGAATTACACGCGCTCTTCCCGAACAACCCGAAGAAATTGAGCAACTAGGTCAGTTGCAGCCTGGAATCACGCTTCAGGGTCGCTATTTGATCTTGGGCGTGTTGGGAATCGGGGGTATGAGCTCGGTATACAAAGGCCGTGATCTGCATTTCCCCAACGTTACGAAGCGTGTGGCGATCAAGGAGATGCTAAATAGCAACCCCGATCCCAGCATCAATCAGCTGGTCATCGGCAACTTCGAGCGCGAAGCGGATCTCCTGGCTACGCTTTCCCATCCCGCCATTCCTAGTATCTACGATTACTTCATACACGGAAACAGCGCCTACCTGGTGATGGAGTACATCGACGGTAGGGATTTGGAAGCCATTATCCGCGATACCGATGAATTGTTGCCCGAGGATCAGATCATTAGATGGGCGATCGAAATCTGCGGGGTACTCTCCTATCTTCACGCACACAAGCCCGAGCCGATTGTCTTTCGTGACATGAAGCCTTCAAACATCATGGTCGACCAGTTGGGCCATATCCGACTGATCGATTTCGGAATTGCACGCTTTTTTGAACCCGGTGAAAAGGGGACTATGATCGGCACCGAGGGCTACTCGCCGCCTGAGCAGTACCGCGGCGAAGCCTCACCTCCGGGCGACATATACGCCCTCGGCGCGACCCTGCATCATCTCCTGACAAAACGCGATCCGCGCGCAGAGCCTCCCTTCTCCTTCCCCGAGAGACCCATCCATAAGTTCAATCCGAATGTCTCACAGGAGTTGGTAGACCTGATCGAAGTCGCATTGGCCTACGACCCGGAGAAACGCCATGCCAGCGCGGATGCGATGAAGAACGCTCTGCTTGCCGTGGCTAGGAAAACCGGGGCGCCAGTGTCCTCATCGGATATACCCCGCCCGGTAGGCTCAACCGAGGTCAAGGAGATATGGCACTTCGAATGCGAAGACGAGATTCGTGGTCCGGTGCTCGTTAGCGATGGTGTGGTCTATATCGGCTGCTATGACAACAACCTGTACGCACTAGATGCCAAGAGCGGAGAATTCAAGTGGAAGTTCGCCACCGAGGGCGGCATTCCAACCCGCCCTGCGGCCAACGAGGAAAGCGTATTCGTAGCTTCTGAAGATCACTCTCTCTATGCACTTTCGAACAATGGTGAATGGCTTTGGTCCTACGAAGCCGAAGGGCCCATTCGTTCCTCGCCGCTGATTGAAGACAGGTATATTTTCTTCGGATGTGATGACTCTCAATTGCATGTGGTAAACCATGAGAGTGGATCGAAGGCGTGGAGCGCTCAAGCCGACAGTCCGATCCGCTCTACCCCACTGATCGCCAACGATAGGGTCTATTTGGGCAGTGAGAGCGGAGACTTCTATTGCCTGGATTTCCGCGGCGAGCGAAAGTGGCGGTTCCGGGCCAAGCGCGGCATCTCATCTTCACCGATCATAGTTGATGGATTGGTCTACTTTGGATCGTTGGACTGGACAGTGTATGCTCTGGAGGCCGAAGGTGGCTTCGAGATGTGGCGCTTCCGCATGGGGAGACCCACGATATCGAGCCCGGTCTTTGCGGCGGGCATGATTTTCATCGGCTGCGCGGATGGTCACATCTATGCGATCGACGCACGCTCTAGCCGGGAAAAATGGCGTTTCCAGACAGATCACCAAGTAACTGGCTCACCTGTCATCCACGAGGACTCGCTCTACTGTGGTTCCGTAGATGGATCAATGTACTGTTTGGATATTCGTTCTGGTCGCAAGCGATGGCAGTTCACTACCGGTGGTCCGATTACCGGAACGCCCGCGATTTACGATAGCATACTGGTCTTCGGTTCGACGGACCATCGCTGCTATGCTCTACTGACATAACTGAATCTTGGCCAGCGGAAGAAATCAAAGAACATGAGCATTCTAGATAAGGTCTTGAAACGAATAAGAACTAAGTTTCCTCATGGGATCAGATTTCCATGGAGTTACGGGCCCGAGCTCCCTAAGGTTAAGGTTGCAGCCAAACCGGACCATTTTCTTGTGGGGCTGGGTCAATCAACCGGGCTTGAACGCAGGCACAACGAGGATGCACTTCTGGTGATGGTCAATAATTCCGCCGGTGAAGAGACAATGCAGGATTTCGGCCTATTCGTCGTTGCCGATGGAATGGGAGGGCATAGGTCGGGGGAAGTCGCCAGTGGAATTGCTTCCCGCGTAGTCGGCAAGCATCTCACTCAAGAAACATTTGCACAGCTATTCGACGTTGAAACACAAGGCTCCAATCGCGCCCCGATACTGGATGTTGTGCGAGGAGCATTCATGGATGCAAATCAGCAAGTAGTGCGAATGCTTCCGGGAGGAGGCACGACGCTTACAGCGGTAGTCATGTTGGGAGAACAAC
>DAOVIK010000271.1 GCA_030673735.1 Anaerolineae bacterium | reverse complement strand
CGCGCAGCAGGATGAGGAAGATCAATCCTACAAACAGGATGGAGGAGTAGCCCGCGGCGCGGATCAGCCGTGTGATTACGAACTCACTCCAGCTTACACTTCGCATGATGTCCCTCTACGGTTGATAGGGCACAAAGCCCAGCTCGATGACGATATCCTGCGCCTCAGCGCCAAAGATCCACTCGAGATAGGCAAGCACGTTTCCGGTTGGCTCCCCCGCGGTGTACATGTACAGATCGCGCGCGATGGGATAGCTGCCGTTGTTCACCGATTCAGCCGAGGGCAGCACGAACGGTCCTTCAGGGTTCCGCGAAACGCCGATCACCTTCATGCCCTCGGTCACGTAGCCCAGACCATCGTAGCCGATGGCGTTGGGATTCTGCCGCACTTCCGCGCCGATGCCTTCCGAGGATGGCATCAGCAGCGTATCCATCGAAAACAGCGTGCGGTCGTCTTTGTCTCCCTGGCGTAAGACCTCTTCCAGGAAATAAACATGCGTCCCCGAGTTGGTCTCACGAGATAGGCGCACGATGGGCCGATCCTCGCCGCCGACATCCTTCCAGTTGTTGATCTGCCCGCTGTAGATGGCCGAGATTTGGGCGATGCTAAGCTCATTGATGGGATTGCTGGGATGGATCACCACGGCGATGGCGTCCCGGGCGACGACGAACTCGACCGGCTCGACGCCGTTCTCCTCGGCAAGAGCGCGCTCCTCGTCCTTGATGCGCCGGGAGGCGTTGGCGATATCGACCGTGCCGTTGATCAGGGCCGCGAGGCCGGTTCCCGAGCCGCCGCCGGTGACCGAAATGAGAACCTCAGGATGATTCGGCTGGTATGCCTCCGCCCAGGCGAGAGCCAGGTTCACGATCGTATCGGACCCCTTGTTCTCAATGGCTTCGACTTCGGTTGGTGAGGTACCGTTGTCTGATGGAGGTTGGCCACAGGCTGCTAGCAGAATCGCAACCATCAGGAGGCAAAGCTTGTGCACGCCGCGCGTGCGAGAGATAACGGAGTTATGCATGAGTGCTGTGATTATATTGCGCTGGGGATCGCCGGACAAGGGGCCGGGCATGCTTGGTGTACAATGAACCCGATGACTGAAAACAACGTCAAGTTCGTGGTGCGTGACCTGGATTTCTACTATGGTCACTTCAAGGCGCTAAGCGACATTTCACTCGACATTCGCGAGCGTGAGATCACCGCGCTGATCGGCCCTTCGGGCTGTGGCAAATCGACCTTCCTTCGCTGTCTAAATCGAATGAACGATCCCATTCCCGACGCGCGCTTGGAAGGGCAGGTTCTGCTCGAGGGGGAGGACATCAACCATCCCGAAGTGGACGTGGTCGACCTTCGGCGGCGTGTGGGCATGGTCTTCCAGAAACCCAATCCGTTCCCGCAATCGGTGTACGATAACGTCGCCTTTGGGCCCAGAGTTTTGGGCATGGTGGATGGCAAGGCGGATCTGGAAGCCATCGTGGAGCGCTCGCTCAAAAGGGCGGTTCTCTGGGATGAGGTTGCCGGCAACCTGCGCGGGAACGCCTTGGGATTGTCGCTGGGCGAGCAGCAGCGCCTCTGCATCGCGCGCGTGCTGGCCGTGGAGCCGGATGTCATACTGATGGACGAGCCGTGCTCGGCACTGGACCCCGTCGCAACGCTGCGCATAGAGGATCTGATGCGCCAATTGAAGGAGCACTACACGATCGTGATCGTGACGCACAACATGCAGCAGGCGGCGCGCGTTTCCGATCGCACGGGCCTGTTTTGGCTGGGGGAGTTAATCGAGTTCGGTGAGACCAGCCGCATCTTCACACGGCCCAAGGAATCGCGAACCGAGGATTACATCACGGGTCGGATGGGATAGTTGAACGCCAAAGGGATGAACAGATGAGCGATGGTTTGAGAGTTACCTACGACCGCGAATATGCCCATGTGCAGGACCAGGTCCTCAAGCTGGGGGAGCTTGTGGACCAGGCCATCGCCCTTTCGCTCAAGTGTCTCCAAGAGCGAGATCAGGAGCTGGCGCAGCAAGTGATCGACGACGATGAGGCGGTGAACGAGCTGCGCTTCCACATTGAAGAGGAGTGCCTGGCCCTCATCGCCACGCAGCAGCCCACCGCCAGCGATCTTCGGGCCGTGATTGCGGCGATGAACATCATCACGGACATCGAACGCATGGGGGATCACGCCGCAGGCATCGCCAAGACGGTGATCAAGATGGGCGATGAGCCGCTGCTCAAGCCGCTGATCGACATTCCCAAGATGACTGCCCTGGCGCGCAAGATGCTGAAAGCCAGCCTGAAGGCGTTCATCGATCGGGACGCCGCCTCGGCGCGCCGCGTGGCGAAGCAGGATGATGAGATCGATGCGCTCTACCGGGCGATCTTTGATGAACTGGTGGAGATCATGTCCCACAAACCGGACGCCGTGGAACGAGCCACCTATCTGCTGTGGTGCGCCCACAATCTCGAACGCATCGGCGATCGCGTGACCAACATCGCTGAGAGAGCGATCTTCATGAGCACCGGAGACATGAAGGAGCTGAACGTATAGCTGTCGCACGAATGATTCGGATGGGGTATAATCGCGCGCGATAATAGAATGCAAGCCTTCGGGGCAAGGTGAGGGCCGCTAGGCCCAATTCCTGATCGGCGGTATAGCCCGCTAGCGCATAAGCGCATGATCCGGTGAGACTCCGGAGCCGACGGTAAAGTCCGGACGGGAGAAGGCAAGCGGTTTGGCGCCTGCACGGCGCGAAACATGCTGGGTGTGCCCCGGAGACAGACTGTCTTCGGGGTTTGCGTTGCGATCGTTCGCAACCCCGCCCCCGCGCCCCGGAGAAGAGCCTTCCGGGGCTTTGCATTTGGGAAGATGCCACGGCGATGACAGACACTGCAACTGACACAACCGAGATGATATTGCCAAGCCGCAGGAGCTGGTGGCATTGGGCGTGGACCATTCCGGTCACGATTGCCCTGTTCTTGCTGGGCTGGTGGCTGCTGTCTCGCTGGAGCGGATTGTCTGCCTTCATCCTTCCCCCGCCGGAAGATGTCTGGGATCGCTTCCTTCGGGCGTTGGCCGACGGCAGCCTTCTAAGACATGCGAGCGTCACTCTGCT